>WFQY01000389.1 GCA_015486815.1 Phycisphaerae bacterium
CGTCAGATGTGTATAAGAGACAGTATTATAACAATGAGAATTCAAGGAAATTTATTTTAAATGTCCGTAGCTAAGTTCTATCTTATCGAAGCATACGCCTTTTTTCTTCGCATAATCGCATCCAAAATAAATTGCCCGATAAGGCTCAATGAATCTCCTATCAACCGATATGGGATTGCGATTCAAACACTTACCCTTGATATCGAATATGTTATAAATTACCTTCCTGTCAAAACAAATCATCTCAACACGATACCAATTACCCGCTTTCCATTTGACGCCGGTACTTGCCCATTTACCGTTTTTATTCAGGTAGGAAAAAATATTCGAATTTACTCCCGAACCATGACCCAATCGAACACCGGTTGCGATATATCCACGGTGTTTATATGTGTCCAAATAAACGATACCTCTTGCATAACCGTCGGAGCTCGGCTTTACCCAAAACGAAAGTTTTATCGCTTTTTTCCATTTGGGCAAGCTCCGAGCAATAACGGGATACTTTTCTGATAATTTCAATATTTTATATCCGACAGGATAGCCTGGCTTTTTAGGCGAAACTACAAGACCGGTATTTTTAATATCCCAATCGCCTTTGGGTGGTAAACTATTAGCTGATATGTCTTCGAAATCCTGATCTATCTGTATCTGCTCGGTTTCGAATTTGACATTAGGATGCTCCGATGATTTTGTTTTCTGCTGATGTGATGTTTCAGGTCTAATCGCCAACGACTTATCTATTTTAATCTTACCACTTAACAATCCCCTACATAATGTTTTAACTTCCTTCCAGAGATACTCTCCGCCGGGAATTTCCGGTATTCCGTAATAAATGCCTCTGCCTCGCCAACGATAAAATCCTATCCCCTGCATATTATCAACGTTAAGCCAATATCGAAACTGCATCATTATACTTCCCTTAGGGGGCAGCTTATTCCACGTTCCCCCCATAAAGGCTTGAATGACAGGAACGACAATTGTTTCCTTACGTTTCAACTCATTGATCGCAGAAATCGGATATAAAACTCTTTTGGTATTACCGATTAGGTTTTCATCTTTGTCTTTCGATTCGTATGGATACAAATACGGATAAATTCCATCACACGCATCGGGATTGAATCCACGCTTCCACGTCGTTCCGGAAGTGCTTGAAAACTCCATCCAAACGGGACGTTTAGGGTCTATGGATTTTATTATCTTATAAATCTCGAGCTGTTTGTCTTTTGGTATCTTATAGGCTGCTTCATACCCATAACCAAATAACGCCTGCTCATTTCCGAATTTTCTATAAAACTCTTTGAGCTTTTCGATAGATTTTTCATCTATCCGATTATTCTTGAAATCGTAAAGCCAAACCGTTGTCAAAATCTTCATCTTATGTTTTCGTGCCAGCGAAAATATGTGTTTAATATCTTTCTCGTCTCTTCCGATCAAACTATGGTGAACAAGATTAAACACCCCATCCCAGAGATTCCAGTCGGCATCGCTCTTAGCGGAATATCCGCCATAAATCATACAATAGGGTCTGCCCCAATGCTCATATATATTGTCTTGTGCATTTACAAAAGCAGAACAAAGCAAAAATATAAAAACAGACACCATAGTTATTTTGCGATTCAACATTAGTAAACGCTCCCGCATTAAAAAGTGATTTTAAGGATAAGAGACAACTTCCTGCCCGACGTGGTCGTCGAGGAATAATAGATTATAATATCCTCGATGAAGCACGGTGCGATAATAGAAGTCATCACGAATAGCCCATGTTCCGTTATCTTCTATCGAAAAGGAAGGTGGGGATACGTGATTTTCAGACGACCATCTTCTTTTTCCGCTGCCCAATCTGGTATGGTATTTAGGCGGATGCAAATCGAGGTCATTATTCCACGCATAAGATGTATGCCCCGTCTGACCTAAAGGCAGCTTTTTAGGCAGGTCCCATCGTTCATTATCCGATGGGCATTTCATTATCTGCCAATAATAAGTATCTTCCTTAGCGTATGGAAGCAATTGCCAATATACGAGTCTTGATGTCTCTATTGTCGAATTTGGGCCTGCACCGTATCCCGGAGCGTAATTTGCTGGAACGTATCCGTTATAATCCTGCGCATAATAAAATATAAACATACCAAGCTGTTTCAGATTAGATCCACACCCCATCGCCCTTGCACTCTCTCTCGCCCTTGCAAGAGCAGGTAGAAGCACGGAAACAAGCACTGCAATAATAGCAACTACAACTAATAGCTCGATAAGTGTAAAGGCGTTTTTTCGATTTTCCATAACAAAAAACCCAAATTTTAAATTACAAATGATAAATGTTGAATTCGGGGCAGACACACAGGTCTGCCCCTACAACCAACTGCCTACATCTTCGTTCTTCTCTCCTCTCTCTTCGTTTTTCTACTTTCTGCGGATAAATCCCAACGCTCCTATAGCAATCAATCCGATACTTGCAGGCTCGGGAACATATCCATAAACTTCTAATTCTTTTATTCTACCAGCATCATAGCTACCATTCTGGATATTACTTATTCGAACCTTCGTTGTCATTATCGGATGATCAAACCTTACCGATGTTCCCAAATGCAGATGATATTGGTTACCGTCATAGAACGGATCGAACCCAGCGGAACCGTCTTGCACCTTTTTCCAGCTGCTCGTGCTCGAATCCCATACTTCGAGGTCATAATCTACGCCCTGAAATGCACCTTCAATCGAGCCGTGCCGACCTGCAACAACGTGAATTTCCGAAACAGCTACCGGCGTATCCCATATTCGTGTAATACTTCCACCGTTATGATAATATGAGTAGCTCCTATCGTCACCATCCATAGAAGCCCAAGGATCTCCACCTCGCAGGCTGGCTGTCTCGACGGTTCCTCCGTTTTCCTGCAATGCAAGATTGGTCGGATTAACAGGTGTAATCGCTGTCGGTGAATATGCTTCGATTTCGTTTATCCCGTTATAATTCGAGACCGTAGCGACAATCTTCAATGCATCGGTTGTAACAGGAGAAGCCAACTGATGTTCATACCAACCATAGCCTGCTGAGAGATTTTCTTCATACTGTTTATCCCAACTACCCGTACTTTGGTTTCGCGTATAAATTGCAAGATAGCTGGCATAAGACCCCGATCGACCGAGATTTACCCGTATCTTATCTAATGTTACATACTGATGCCAAGTCCGAACAACAGTTCCCTTGTTGGCGGCAATCCTATTATCTGTAGAAGCTGAACTTCCATCGAACAGTCCGCTCATATCCCACGCATAGGAGC
>WFQY01000390.1 GCA_015486815.1 Phycisphaerae bacterium
TATTTATATTCCGCCGAAGCAAGCACCTGAGGCAGCTGAGAATGCCCGACAGCTGTATCCAGATTAGCAAATCCTAAAAATTTTGCTTTCGGCACCAGCTTCCTGATCTCCGCTCTGCCGAGCTGAATATTGCGGATAAAACTCTCTTCGCCCGCTGTCGCCGGCCTGAGATTACAAAACTGCCCACCAACAATCGCAATCTTTCCCGCTTCGATAAATTTTCTGAGTTTATCGATTTTCCCCCGCCGAGCTTTTATAAAAGGCGGCAGAAACTCAACAAAACTATCGAAGAAAAACCTAAATTCGCTTCGCTTATCGATTAACTCGATAGCTTCATCGAGTACTTTGACATATCTGTTAGCATGCCAATATCGTGAATGCCCCCACGCCCAATCGCTATGGCAATAAGGAAACACACAAATCACCGATACATTTTCCGAGGGTTTATCAGGTTCCATTTTTCACACTCCGCAAGCTACGTTGCACTGTTCGAGTTATGCAATTCGAGGCAATATACGTTCACGCCATAAGGAGAAAATATATCGTGGAACTTTTGTTTATGCAATTTTATTTTCCTCTCGTCGAAGATTACCGTTAAAGATTGATTGAAAGTGTGCAAGTACAAATTAATATTGCATTTATATTGAATATTTGCAATGCTATAAACTTGGACCATGCTCGATGTAATGGATATACAACGGTCTGATTTGGAAAGAGAACTTCACGATGGACACCGAAAAAATAAAAAGTATAAAAAGCAAATCAGCTTTTATCTGTGATATGGATGGTGTTATATATCACGGACACAAGCTGCTCGACGGCGCCAAGGAATTTGTCGATTGGCTAAACAGAGAAAATAAACATTTTCTGTTTTTGACCAACAGTTCAGAGCGTTCACCACGCGAGCTTAGGGAAAAGCTCCTACGATTGGGCATCGATGTAGCTGAGAAGCATTTTATGACGTCCGCCATTGCGACTGCAATTTTTCTGGCGTCTCAATGTCCCGGCGGCAGAGCCTTCGTAATAGGTGGTAATGGCCTGATACAAGCGTTATATGACGCTGGCTTTTCAATGGATGAAACAGCTCCCGACTATGTAATTGTTGGAGAGACGAGAAATTACAATTACGAAAATATAGAGACAGCGATCAGACTGGTGCTTAATGGAGCCAAGTTGATTGGTACCAATCCCGATATGACCGGACCATCGGAACGAGGAATAGTCCCTGCGTGCAGAGCGCTAATAGCACCAATCGAGTTAGCTACCGGCAAAAATGCCTATTACATAGGCAAACCAAATCCGCTAATTATGAGACATTCACTGAAAAAACTAAATTGCAGACGTGAGGAGACAATCATCATAGGCGACAGGATGGATACGGATATTATCGCAGGTATCGAATCGGAAATAGAAACGGTATTGGTTCTAAGTGGCATTACTTCGCAATCCGACTTACCGAATTTCCCGTATCAGCCACATTATATACTAAATAATGCTGGCGAGATTGCGCAATAGGAACGCTAACAATATTTGCATTGCTCACTGGAATAGCGGCAGGTAATAGTGTCAGCCAAATCATACCACCGTTACACGCAACACTTCTTCGGGAGTTGTCAAGCCCGCACGTACTTTATCCCAGCCGTCTTCGCGCAGGGTTTTCATTCCCTCTTTTTTAGCTATCTTTATCAGCTCAGATGACGATGCGTTTTGCGTTATTTTATGACGAAGTTGATCCGAAAATGCAACAAGCTCGAATACGCCTATCCGCCCACGCAACCCCGTATTCTTACATTCACGACAGCCCGTTCCACGATAAAGTTTTAATGACTCATCCACTTTGAAGTCAGCAGGCAATTCCGAAATATCAGGCTGATATTCCTTCTTGCAATTCTCGCAAATCGTTCTGACCAATCGCTGAGCCATCACCCCCTCGACAGACGAAGCTACCAAATATGGCTCAACTCCCATATCGATAAGTCGTGTAGCTGCGCTGCATGCATCATTCGTATGAAGCGTACTGAAAACCAAATGGCCGGTGAGCGCCGCCTGAATGGCTGCCTCTGCTGTTTCCAAATCGCGAATCTCACCTATCATTATCACATCCGGGTCGTGTCGAAGGATACTTCGCAACCCCGCTGCAAACGTCAATCCTATTTGCGGATGAACTTGAATCTGATTCACTCCTGCCAAACGATATTCCACAGGATCTTCGACCGTTATAACCTTAATACTGTCGGAAACGATACTATTCAAAGCGGCGTATAGCGTCGTCGTTTTTCCCGACCCCGTCGGACCTGTAACAAGAATAATACCGTGTGGCCGAGTAATCAAACTTTCAAATCGCGCATAAGTCTCATCATCCATACCGAGATCAGTAAGATTAAGCAGAAGCGAACTCTTATCGAGTATCCTCAAAACCACTCCTTCGCCATAGACCGAAGGAATAACGCTTACACGAATATCTATATCCCGTCCTTCGTGCCTGATTTTAAATCCGCCATCTTGTGGCAGCCTCTTTTCCGCAATATTCAAAGAAGCCATTATTTTTATACGCGAAATAATCGCAGCTTGAAATCTCCTTATCTGTGGCGGAACATTAGTTTTGTGCAAAACGCCGTCTATTCGATATCGAATGCGAAGGTCGCCTTCGAACGGTTCTATGTGAATATCACTGGCACGGTCGTTAATAGCTTCGCGAAGAATCTCGTTGACCAGTTTGATAACAGTAGCTTCCTGAGCCTGCTCGATGAGTTCCTTATCCTCCGTATCGAGTGCATCTATTACCTGAACGTTCTGCTGCTCATCCGCGAGCATCTCATCTATTGTCGCTCCGCCTATGCCGAAATATCGCTTAATCATCAGATTGATTTCATATTCCGATGCGAGTACAGGCTCGACTTCGAGTCCGGTAACCGCTCGAAGCTCATCGAGTCCTTGCATTTCAAACGGATCAGCGATAGCAACCATAAGCTTATTGCCAACCTTACGATACGGTAAAATCCTTCGTTTGTGGATCAGCCGAGCGGGCATCGTCTTCAGTAATTCCGCATCTATATGTTCCGACGATAGGTCTATAACCGGAATGGAAAATTGCTCGGAGAAAATCTTCAGAAGATCTGCTTCGTTTACATATCCAAGCCTAAGCAATGTTTTGTCAAATCGCTCGGACGAATCATATTGCGCCTGAGCCTCAGCCAGCTGATCTTCCGTAAGCAGTCCACGCGATATTAATACCTGTGAAATATCCACAACTCGTCATTCCTTTACAACATCCTGTTCAACTATATCGACAAAGTCCAGCACTTTTGTTATCTCAAACTCATCAAGTATAATTCTATGCTGGCGAACCGTAATTCTCAAATCTTTGCATTTAGCCCTTAAAGTAACAAAAGAAAATTGCGAATCAGCTTGCCTGATAAACCTACTGATAAGACATATTTCAGTTAACTGCCTTACTACGATGAATAACACCTTGAGTCTTTGCAAATGATGCTCCAACCAAAGAAAGACTTCAAGCGTCAATGACGAAGCTATCGATTCCAAAATTTCCATCGCACGAAATATCGACTCTAATCCTTCGATTTTCTCCATATCAACAGCAGAGAGAAATTTACGAGCAGACTCTTTACCGCTAATTTTTTCGAGCATTTCGTCAAATTTGCTAAAATCTGTCGTAAAAACCCCCTTAGGCAGCATATCGATTTCGCCTTGTATATATCTGCTTTTGTGCAATGACCGACCGATTAGCTCGAATATCTCACGCAGCTCATTTTTGCATTCGGGAAAAATATCAACATTATCCGTCAGCTTATCGAGATAATCATCTCGAAAAAAATCACCGGTAGAAAAGGTAAAACAAAACGGGTCGTTACGACCCGTTTGTTTCATCAGCTCATTGAGTTTTGATAATACAATGTTATTTTCGGATTGAAGTTCTAATACCATTACCTTTATTTCGTCGGTACTGCTTTGCCTGTCTCAATGCTTTTCCGCTCAAGCTCAACAAACTTTACACTTTCGAGCGAACTCTTTGCTGTTATCACTTCGGGTTTGGTTTTCTTTTCGATACACTTTATGAAGTAATCAAGCTCGCGAGACCAGCCTGTACCATCAGGCAGCTTAGGAACCACTTCTTTGCCCTTATCCGTATATATGGTAAGAGGCTTACCCGTCGCCATATCGTAAAGAAACGTTCCCTTATCACATCTAATACAAAATTCCATATTGAACGGAAACGGAGCGTGATATGCCCAGCCGCCTATAATAGTAACGTGTGCACCACCCGAATATTCATATCCAGCGTGAACAACATCAATTCCACCCGACGGACCCTTGCTGCCCCACGCCCATACACGTTTGGGCTTACCGAGCAAATACAAAGCATAATCAATATCGTGGATATGCAAATCGAGTATCGCTCCGCCACTGCGTCTTTGCTTCATAAACCAATTTTTGTCAGCAAAAGTCGGCGGATTGGCAACCCTACGCAGCAAAACCTCACGAACCTTACCATATTTACCACTCTTAATAAGCTTATAAGTAACTTCATACTCAGGCCAAAATCGAATACAATGGCCAACCATAAAATATCCTTTTGCACGCGAAGCCGCTCGTGCAATCTCCGCCGCTTCTTTGCTATCGCGAGCCATTGGCTTTTCCAAAAATACATGCTTACCCGCTTTCAAAGCAGCTATCGCAAGCTCTTTATGCATATCGGTAGGCATACAAATGTCAACAAGTTCGACGTTAGGATCGTTTATCAAATCCATTGGCTTTTTATATGTACTGATACCTGTAAGGTCTTCACGCTCTCGCTTCATATCGCCAACGTTACCACCAATATCGCCCCATTCACCTCTGAGCCGCGATTCGCGATAATCAGCAATAGCTACAACCTTCGCCTTCTTGTGCTGCTTATAAATCTGATAATGCGTATGACCCATAAACCCGATTCCGATTACTCCGACTTTTACCATAAAATTACTCCTTAACTATTTATTGACATTTGTGCTGTAAGATGACACACTGTCTATTTCCGTTAATTATAAATAATATAATGACTGATGCAAGTGTACAAAAATAACATCCCGAAAAAGATGCGA
>WFQY01000391.1 GCA_015486815.1 Phycisphaerae bacterium
GTGATATAGTATCAATATACAAAGCTCCATAGGGCATTGAAAACAGATATCAATCGATGAGGATTCCGGACAGCGTTTGTACGGGTTGGTTATTTTGTTTACCTTTTTTAACAAGGAGATTAAGAAATGAAAATGTTAGGAATGACAGTGATTGTTGGGTTGATGGTAGTTTCGGCTAAGGCAAACACTTTGATGTACAGCCATGATTTTGATAGTATGGCAGACATCACCACGTCTTATCCGCCAGGTGCAGGTGTTGTCGAGATAACAGCTACTCCCGGCGGTAAGGAAGGAAATGCACTTCATGTCGGGAAAACCGGTGTGCAATCCGGAGCATGGGTCATTGCATGGGTAAATAAAACCCTTGCTACCCCAACGTCAGGCATCTATGGTCTTACTTACAAAATTTATGTTACTAATAAAGCCAGTGCTGATGGCGTGTTTTTGCTCAGCCATAAGATTGCCACCGATGATAGTAATGTAGCTCTTGTAGGCCAGTATGGAGACTTGTGGCAGTGGCCGCGATCACCTGAAACAACTTATGTCAGTCCGATGCTTGAAAATGTCTGGTACACGATTGTCGAGAATATCAATGTTAACTCGGATACAGCAGATGTCTATATTGCCCAAGGTGTTGTCGACCCAGCTACTGAAGCTATGACGTATGTAGGTAATCTGCCAGCTATGACTGGTGATTCGTTCAAAAAGTTCGAGTTTCGTACATCCTGCGGTAGCGCAGAAGATGGTGCTGACCTCTATCTTGATGATTTGGCCATTTATGATGGAGCTATTTCGGTTGTTCCTGAACCCGCTACAATGAGTATTATAGCTCTGGGCGGCTTGGTAACTCTGATCCGTCGTCGTAGAAGCTAAAGTTAAAGTTAAGGTATAGGTTCTTCTGCGGACAGGTATGCACAGAGTGATGCCAGTACCTGTCCGCATAAAGAGTTCATACTCATATAGCTGGGTGCTTTTGGTAGAACTGTTTTAGACGATTCTGTAAGACTTTTATTGGCTTTTAGCTGACAGTTACGGACTAATATAATTTTTTCTCACTAATAGCTTAATAAGCTATTAGTGAGCGTCTTGTTAGGACGAAGACGCCAGCTCCGCGAGGCGAAATTGTTATTGTCGGCTCGCCAGCCTTAGATGTTGTTACCGAAATGCTTCCTCTGCCAACAAAAACATCCGCGTCGCACGCTCTGAAATTGTGGGCAGGGTCGGGTCCGAACACTTTGCCTACTAATAAAGACGCCGCTGTTATCGTCGCAGAGCCAACCAAAGGAAAACTGCACGTTATAAAGGGCAAGCCCTGCTCAAACTGGCCTGTTACTTATACCGTTTAGTTCGAAATCTATCAGTAAACGGATACAGCTGATAGGGTATTTTACGAATAATATCCTGCAAAATAAAATCTACAAATTTCCACAAAATTATTGACGTAACCGTGGATGGAATCAATGGGGAAAGATTTTTCGAATTTTGCTTGCTTTTACGTTTTAGCAAGGTATAATTTAAGTAGTAAGATTGTGATAACAAGATAATGAAAAGGTCAAGAGTAACAATAAAAACCATCGCGGAAAAGGCGGGACTATCGTGCGGTTCGGTCTCGCAGGTTCTTGCAAATCCCCAGCACCCTCGCTTTCCTCCTGAGACAAGAAAAAAGATAATACAAGTTGCGGACGAACTTAATTATCGTCCTAATCGATTTGCTATCGGGCTTCGCAGGCAAAAGGTTAATCTTATCGTACTCGTCGTTCCGTGGAATTGTCCGGAATTAGTAGATAGCATAGAAACAAAAGTAAGAGAGGTTGACTTTCAGTTAATGATTAGCCAAACACCTCTACCGATTAAAGGAGCAGAAGAAAAAGCTTTAATGGCGGCGCTCGATTGGCAGCCTGACGGAATTATATGGATGCCCTCAACTGCTGATAGTGAGTATAAAAATATCATTCAACATATAAAGGCGTGGCACGGAAAAGTAGTTTTGCTACATCATAAATTGAAAAGTTTGCCCGATATGGATGTAGTAAGGCCAGAGGCAATAACAAGCGTTAGACGGGCAGTAGAGCATATAGCAAGTCAAGGCTATCGGAAAATTGTCTATGTTAGTCTTCCGCAGATAGTCCAGCTTGACCGAATACGGTTGAATACACTGGAACAAACCGCGAAGCAATACAATATTGACTTCGATCGTATCAAAATAGACTCTAATGAAGAAACGAAACAGTATCAAAAATATTTATCTCAAATAACTCAACCGACGGCATTTATTTGTCAAGGTGATTGGCATGCTATTGAGATATTAGAAGTAGCAGAGCAGCTTAAGCTGAATTGTCCCGATGAAATAGGGATTATTTCGATAGGTGATTTTCTCTTGGGCAATCGAATTAGAATATGCGAGGTTGCTCGACCGCGTATAACCGCTATTCGCGAACCTTTTAATGCGATCGCTGAAACTACAGTCCGATTATTGATTGATAGAATCGTCGAGCAAATTGAAGTTCCTGCACAAAATATTGAAGTTGCCGAAGAATTGATTATCAGACAATCCACACTAAAAACGGGAGTATCAAGATGAAACTCAGATTAAAAAGTTTTACTTTAATAGAGCTTTTGGTTGTGGTTGCGATAATTGCGGTATTGGTAGCTATATTGCTGCCCGCTTTGAATAATGCGAGGGAATCGGCTAAGAAGACTATGTGTGCAGGCAATTTGCATCATATTGATCTCGCGATGGAATATTACGCACAAGATTATATCGTTTGGCCATTGAGCTGGAGTAATTCAGCGTGGACGGGCTGGTTCGTTCAGCTCGATAAGTTATATCTGAAAAACAGAGATTTTCTTTGGTGTCCGAGTGAAAGGGGCAGAGGATATCGATTGAGCTACGGTGGCAATAATACGTATGCTATTTCCTACGGATACAACGATTATATGAGCTATAAAAATCCGGAAAAGGTAGCCAATCCATTTAGGACATGGGTGATAACCGAATTGACTTGGAATTATCGATGGATGGCGTTTTACGGCAGTGAATTAGTATCAAAATGTTGGGGCTTTTATTTAAGGCCGATGCACTTCGGCGGAGCAAATATGCTCTTTGTCGATGGGCATATCGAATGGTGGACAGAAGATATGATTTATCCCGGCTGCGGATTGAGGGATTCTCCTAATCAGGAGTAATTGAATCCAAAAGACGGGATAGCAGTAAATGAAGAAAGGTGGTGATGCTTATGGAAGAGTAAGGAAAGCAGCAGCAGCAGAAGAAGAAGAAGAAAAAAAAAAGAAAAAAAGGTTATGTATTAGTAAACGAATGTATAGGTAATTTTTAAGAGGAGTAGGATTATGAAATCTACAGTAAAACAAATTGTGATGGTTTTGTTAATGTTGGGCTTTGTTGGCAGTGTATCTGCAAATACGGTAGGCAATGGAAATCTATGGGTAAGTGTTGACAATCATGGCACGACTGAGCTTCGGGAATATTCCGTTAACGCTTCATCCGCCACTCTGTTGCATACTTACAGTGCCCCGACGGTGTTTACTGATATGCAGTACACGGAGTCGTTGGGTTCGCCTCAGCTTGTTGCTGTCGATGGAGCGACAAATAACATTTATTTCATCAACACGTCAACGGGGGCGATCACGACACAGGCCATTCAGGTCATAAGTGATACGCTTCCTACCGCAGTAGCTGTAACTTACAACGGGCATATAGCAGTCCTGACTAATCACTGGGGTACATACAACACTCAGTATCGGATTGATAAACTGACTTGGAACGGTTCGGCAGGTCAGTGGGACCGAGCAGGGTTCAGTATCCCTTGGCAGACGAGTACCTATGGTACGCTGGACAATAGCTTTCTCAGCGACCTCGACCCGATGCCGGTAAGTGACAGCGACTTCTATTTCGGTCAAAGTCGAGCATATCCCGGAGAAGCACAAAATAGTTACGGTAAACTTTCACTCGATTGGAATAGTTTGAGCGGTACGGAAGATAGTTTTTATACGGCTTATGCAGGGAACGGTGGTGAAGCGTTTCGTGATATTGATGTAGCACCTGATGGCACGATGGTTTCTGGTTTAGCTCAGAACTTAAAGAAAGCTGGTATCTTCGATGAGAACGGTAATCTATTAAAAACCTATTATTATGACTATCCCAGTGGATACCGTATTGAAGGAGGTGTCCACACTATAGCAAGTAATGCGGACGGTTCACTTATCCTCTTATCACCTGAAAGTCAATATTCGGAAGGTTGGGAGACGGCGAGTATAGATGAGATTATAGTGATTGATTCCGCTGCAATGGGAAATAATTCCGGTGCATTGTATAAAATTGATCTCGAATCCGGTGTTCACGGAGAAATTCAGCCTTCTGCTATTGCAATGGCGTGGGAAACTGTCCCCGAGCCTATGACTGCAATTTTAATGTTGTTTGGTCTTATGGGTATGAGAATCAGAAGGATACGCTAAAAGAAAGATGGGTAGATTGGCGGTGCTTATAAGGGCTATCGTCAATCTACCTACTTACCCCTTGAATGTTTTTATTATAAAGGTAGGAAAATAAGATGTTCGGATTTCGAGTTTTAATGAGTTTATTTATTTCGAATTTGCTATTTGTAATTTGTGTTCCGCTTTCTGCTAACAGTATCTCCGATAAAAAAGAATTTATGGTTCATCCGATAGTCGTTACACGGAAAGTGTTGCGAGATGAGTCGCTACCCGAGTGTTTTGGCAATCTAAGCGTAAAACCTTATAAAAAAATCTCGAAAGTCCAGCTTTATGAAGCTAATCTTAAAAAAACGGTGCGGGTCTATCTTGCTCATAATGAATATGAGTCGGCTCAGATTGTAATAAAGTCGTTGACAGATGATTTGCATAACGTGAAGATAAAAGTCAATGTCATCCATCACAAAAAGAAGATTCCTTTTCCGAGCAAAAACATATCCCTTCTACGGGTCGGCTATGTCAATACCTACAATCTGTGGAACAAAAAGCAAAGTTTAGGTTGGTGGCCTGACCCTTTGTTTCCGATTAAGCAGGACGAGGATTTTGATGTCCCAAAAGGGCAGAATCAGCCGATTTTGATAAGATTTTATGCCGATAAAGAAATACCTTCGGGACTTTATAAAGGGAAAATAATCATAACCGCTGACGGTTGTGATCAGCAGATCTTGCCGCTGAAAGTCATTGTTTGGGACTTTTGCCTGCCTAAAGAACAACACGTTACGATTTCCATTCCGATTTGGGGTGGGCAGATGGAAAAGATGTATGGTAAGTCGGTTGCAAAGAGATGGCATAAAAAATATATTTCGATGCTACTTGATTATCGAATTTCTCCATTTCCGCTTAAAATGAGTGATACGCTATATGCTCGCAAAAGAGGAATGAAACAGTTTTGTATATTGACACTTCCGAAAGACCATGTGCCGAAAAATTTGAAAGAAACAACTATGAAGAGAATAAAGGAATGGGAACAGGCAGAGTTGTTTGAAAAAGGAGCTGTTCCCTATGCTTTATTGGGCGATGAACCTCAGCCTAAGCATTGGGTAAATATTATTGGGCAGGGAAAAATTATTCATCAAGTCGATAAACGAATATTACGGATGAATACCGTTGCAATAGAAAGTCTCGTCAACTCGAAAAAATTTAAGGGAATAATGGATGCGTATGAACAGGCGTATAATACGCTTGGCAATGAGGTGGACTATTTTATCCTTGCGACAGGCTGCTATCCTGTGGGTAAAGCTACGAAATTGGCATATAAGAAACGTCAAAAAGTATGGTGGTATTCGGTAGCTGATGTTGTTTACATTCCAACAGCTGGTGGATATGTTCGTGTACATTTTTGGAAGATGTGGAAATATAATGTGCCCGGTTGGCTTCATTGGGGAATGACTTATTGGGGAAACAACGTAAAGGGCAAAAATGGTAGGAAATGGCCTGATGTTCCGTGGGATACGAAATCATCGCGTTCGGGCGATGGATATTTGGTCTATCCTGCTCGAGGCGGAAAGGGATATTGGCCATCGTTAAGACTGGAATTTATTCGAGACGGAGTGGAAGATTATGAATATTTTTGGTTGCTCAAGCATCTGACAAAACAACTGCAAGCTGTCAATTCGGCAAAATACTCAAATCGCATAAGTACAAACAATAAACTGCTCGCGATAGACAATGGTGTGGTCGCTTCTTACAGAGAAGCTACAAAAGACGGAGAAGTTTTATTAGCAAGTAGAAAACGATTAGCTAATGCTATACAATCTACGCAACGAATAATCGAGTCAAATAATATAAAGCAAAAACATACGAGGTAAAGATGTCTGAAAAGGTATGGAAAAATCCGATTGTAAAGAAAGGCGTTGTGCCGCTTGCATACGCTGAAGTTACTCCGTTTGTATTCGGAAATCGATTATATCGGTTGGAAAACTTCAAACGGAGAGATGATTTTCCGAATAAACCAAGCCAATATCGCTTTCACGAAGACGGCTTTCGTATCCGCGATGTCGAAGCTGATCGTGTTATTAGCGTTCCTTTGTTGAATCACTATTTTGCGATAGCGTACGTTTGGCAGGATCGGGTCTATGTTTATGCCGGCTATCTTGACGAGGATTTGCCTTGGTGGAATATTCGACAAATAGTAATGATCGTATCGGATGATTTGATTACGTGGTCTAAGCCGAAGGTCGTCCTAACAGCAGAAAATGACGAACACTTGTTTAACACCGCTGTTTGCTACGACGGTAAACGGTTTATTATGCTTTACGAAACGGACGAGGATCGCTGGCCTAAGTTTACCTTCAAGTACTGTGAATCGGATGATCTCGTTCATTGGCGACGAATACCCGATGCACTTTACGGAATAGACAAATACGTAGGCGGGCCAGCATTATATTTTGAGGCTGGCTGGTTCTACACACTTTATCTGGAATCGTTGGGCGACGGATGTTATGAAACTCGTATCACACGCTCGCAAGATTTAATTCACTGGCAGGATGCGCCTACGGATAGACCATTTCTGACATATGATCCGAATCGTTATACCAATCCGATTCATTATCCCGAAGTCAAAGAGTGTAATGCTTCTGATGTTGAATTATGCGAGTGGAAAGGAAAAACAATTATCTACTTTAACGGTGGTGATCAGATAAATTGCGGAGATCTGCAATATGCGGAATTTGACGGAACGCCCCGTCAGCTATTCGAATCATTTTTCCGTGATATATAAATAGTTTTACAATTACTGCAGCCTAACTCAAAGTCATATTGAGCAGTACAACACGCAGAATGAAAAACAGCAAATAGCTTAATGGTGCTGCTATAAAGCGGTTATTGTAAGGCAATCAAACCAGCATTTCCCTTTGCCAGCGAGAGTGAGAAACAGGCAAGCATATGAACACTTTTCCCTATCGGGACAAGAAGATGTTAATGTGATTTCAGTCCAATCATTATCGCCTGTCAGTGTCTTCTCCGATATTATAGGTGGATAACATCGATTGTTGGAGCTTTTATATTGTAACGCTATAAAGACATCGCCGACGACGTCAGAAGTGCGCACTATAACTTTTATCGAATAGCTGATTTTCCCGTCAAGTCTATTAAATAGCCATTGCGACGATTTACTACCATCGGAAGTAAACTCGAACTGTTTTATTTCATCAGCATAAGGAAATGGTTCTGTCCGCTCACTATTTCTATCTATCGAAAGAGAACCTGACCTCTCAAATCCGATTTGCCAGTCCCAATAGCAATGCGGGTCGGTACATAGCCAAAACCATTCGTCGGAAGGGCGTTCATATTCCTGCGACGGGGTAAATTCATTTACCTCATTCAAGCGAAATACCGGTGCACGTACCATAGGATCATCAAAAACAGGGTCAGCAACGGATTCGTCAAATAGCTCGGCAGCTGTTTGTGCATCTGTCGAATAAAAGCGGTAATGCATCGTTAGCGGTTTGCCAGACAAGATGAGTTTTTCGGTCAGATGCTTTTTGTATTTGAAGTGTAAATCATACATAGCCCAACAAATCGCACTGTAGACAACAGAGCCCGACTTATCGAGAAATTCAACTGTCGGATTGCCTATCTGCTCTACACCAAATATGGCGAAGCCATCGGGGGCGTAAAAGATATTCCATTTGTCCGGTCCGAGATGTTTGTTCTGTGGCCTATTGTATAAACGGTTATTATGCGATTTGTATATTATGTGAGTGTATCGTTTGTTTCCCTTGGGCGGAAAATAATCGTCCGCACCTGCAGGTAAGATATCGCCAAACTCTAAGCCACCTTTATCGTGTGCAAGTATGAATTCTTCTCTGCCCTTGCTTACAAACAGAGCAGTTCGGATATCATATACATAACTTCGAAGTTTATGATCGTATGATAATTCAAGATATGTTTCTTCTTTGAAATTATTTGGCTTATAGTCCATATAGCCGGGCTGATTTTTCAGCATGGCAATATCGCGGGCTTTAATATACATCTTCAGACGCTGCGGATCAGAATCATCAACAGATAATTCTTCGATCGCCATATCGAAAATCAAATGTTTACGCCACGAAAGACATAGTGGGCCACATATTTCATTTTTTGCAATCATCGTTTCGCCGACGGGCGTTAGCTTGAGATTGTGAAGAGAGATTGGCTGATACGCCAAGACATTATCATTGATTTTCGAATTCTCTCCCGTATGCAATTCTGCAATCAATTGATTGTTATCGTAGATACAATATCCGTTTGTTGCGTTTCCCATCCATTTAAACGATGGTATGTATCTATCGTTTTTCGGCATTGTTATCTCCGATACGCAGCTAATCGGTATAAATCTTTATACTTTAGCTATTAGTCTGTGGCTATTGGCTAAAAGCAAAGAACTAAGAGTTAAAAACCATCAACTCAAAACCACGTTGCGTCCACTTTGGGCACACGATAATAATTTTCAGCTACCGGATGAAGACGATTGACTTCGGTAGCAACAAGCCAACGAAGAATTTCCGATCGAAATTGTAAAAGCAAATCTCTATTTTTCTGTTCGTGTGCGAGGTTGTAAAGTTCGTCCGGATCGTCAGCGAGATTATAGAGTTCCTCCTCGACAATATAGCCATTTGTGAGGGTATAAACATATTTCCAGTTTTCGGTTCTCAACATTTTTGTCGTATAAGAGATATTGTCGGTGGCTGTCTCGCATATTTCACAGAATAAATTTTTTCTCCAGCTGCTCTGAGGATTTTTCAATATCGGTAAAATACTTCTGCCCTCGATATTCCAATTATCATCTATTTCTATGTTGCATAGATCCATAATCGTAGGAAAAAGATCGATCTGGTTGACGAGGTGATTTCGCCTTTGTCCGGACGGCATATCCGCACCAGCTATAATAAACGGCATATGGACAGCTGACTCATAAGGAAAATCTTTATTGCATAAACTATGATCGTGCAATAAATCACCATGATCGCTGAGAAAGATAACAATCGTGTTGTTTTTCAGCTTTAATTGTTCAATTGCATATAAAATTTTCCCTATATTATTATCTACGAGATTCAAAGACGCATATACACGAATTCTATCATCTTTCGATTGCCAAACAGGAGAAGTCTTGAAGTGATTCGCCATAATTTGCTGGACTTTCGGCTTATCGTTGAGTTCTCCTTCGCGTCCTATTATTTTCGGTAAGCGAATATTTCGGAATTTTTCAAGATGCTCCTTCTTTACACTGCCCGGGGCACCGTAATGTGGCTCGACAAACGAACAGAAAATGAAAAAGGGTTTATTATCGTCTTTTGCAAATTCTTCGATGAGCTGACACGCTTTATCACCTGTCCAGTTTACCTTCAAACACTCATCGGGTAGATTATCAGGGCTTAATAGTTTAGCTAGTTCATCATTTGCAGTTAAGCGATCATTTCTCCGCATCTCAGCTATGGGTGTATTGGGATCGATAATTTTTTTCTCTTTTAGGAATTTTACGTAAGCATCATCTTCGCCCAATTCCGGCGTCAAATGATTATCAATAGTTATATATGCTTGCTTAGCTCCCAAGTTATCGTTTGGTGGCCACCAGTGAGTTTTTCCGACAATGGCAGTGTTGTATCCGTTTTGAGTCAAAATTTCCGGAATCAATTTCGGGCGGGGATTAACAGGCATCATAATATGTGCCAATTTGCCGTGCGTATGGGCATATTGGCCTGTCATCATCGAGACACGCGTAGGAATACAAGGAGGAGCTGCACTATATGCCTGTTCGAATAAAACGCCACTCTCAGCTAATCTGTCCACGTTGGGGGTAACTTTAGCTTGATCTCCGTAACAGCCAAAATGTTTGGCAGCAATCATATCGGCACAGATTAGGACAATATTAGGATTACTCATAGGACAATTCCTTCAAAATCGATTTCATAGCTATCTATTCCGACAAACTTACCAGTACCATTGCACCTTTATCATAAACAGCTGCTTTTGCATTTCGTCCGCATTTGTCAAAGGCATAGCTAATCGCTTGGTCTATAGTTCGCATAACGGGTTGATTGACAAGATCGGTCGGTAGATTTTCCGTAACTATTATGCCTTCGCTTTTTTCCGCATCGCATAGATGTTTATAAATCGCACACGTATTACGCGAATAACAATTTTCTTCGCCAAGCCAATTATCCCAATAATCCCGTGGCGATTTATGTTTCGTCGATAACGAACGATAATAGAAATCCTTTTCTTCCGGCGAATCGCCTATATCTTCGGGACAGTCAGCGACGGTAATTCGTACTCCGCCATCTTTGACAATTCGAGCAGCATTGTAGAGTGAGATAGCAGCTTGTCCCCATTGCTGGAATTTCGGATATGCGGTCGTGATGATAATATCAGCGGGTTCGGGAAATTTCAGCTCGTTGACATATCGGAATTTTTCTATAAGCCAAAGCTGAGCTGACTCCGCTTCGCCAACCGCTATCTCAATAATCTTTTCATCCACATCGAGCAGACAGTTGATAAGCAGATTTAGCGGCAGCATCTTAGCTGACTCAATCGATGTCCGCCAGAATGGATTTTCTTTTGTTTTACCGATTCCCACATCGGGCAGAATAGGCAGCGAGTGCGTTTGATTGATGGTCTTTTTACCTGCGATGCCGGGATTGATTATTTTACCTCCGCCAGCGAAGCCCGCCCACGGATGTATCTCGACAAGCCCGAGACCTATCGTAAAGTCAGCTTCGACTGCGAGTGAACTTATCCATATATCGATATCTGTCGAGCTTCTGCCGATTTTCGTAAGTTTATTTTCATCTTCGCTGAAATGATGGACGATTTCTATCCGGCTGCAGACTTGTTCGCCATATTTTTCCTTTTTTTCTTCGTCGGTCATTTCCCGATGATGGCCAGCTGATACGAGAATTTTCATATCATCATCTTTTACACCAAGACGATTAAGCTCATCGAGCAATGGTGGAAGAATAAGATGAACGGGCGTAGGACGGGTATAATCATCGCAAATAAGGACGACTTTCATCCCTGCCTTTATTTGCTTATTCAGCGGCTTAGCTTTTATCGGATTACGCAATCGCTCGATAAGAGCAGCGGCAATGTCATCTATTACGGGCAATGTACCAGCAATGCTATATTCCAGCAAGTTGTCAGCGGGTAACTCAAATTTGTGTGTTTGTTTTCCATCAAACAGTTCAAATGTTCTCATTTTCATTTCACTGATTCCTTTAGCTAATGTAATCTGTTATTCGCTCCAACAGATATCTGCCTGCGGGGTCGGCAAGTAGTCTGAGTGAGCAGATAATTACTCTACCTTTGCCGATTTTGGATTCCGCTAAATATACTCTTTGTTCCGTTGCCCACGGGGCAGGATCGTCCATAGCATCGGGACCAGGACCGCCCTGCGGGCCTGCTTTACGCCAAATCGGTATTACGCGAATGATGGGAGTCAGCTTGCCCGGCAGATTTTGCACACGTAAAGTTTTAGCACCATTCATCATTGCGAAGCATTGTAAATCGCCAAAACCTTCGTTCGGAAATTCGCTTACTATCGGATGTTTCTCAAAAATCGTAGCTGCGTTGCCGTGGTCCCAGCCGCTTCTAAACGGAACAAACATACTGTAAATATCATACTGACCATCACTTTCGACTTTCGGATGATACCATTCCTGCGGGAAATTTCCTCTGTCGATTAACACCACACTGCCACCACTTTCGACATATTCCTGCAAGTAGTCCGACCACCTATCGGAAATTACCGCTTGAATTACCTTTGTGGTCGTGAGGAATTGATTAAGTGTCATTCCGTTCGGCCAGATTCTGACACCACAATACGCACTGAATACATCATCTAATAATAATAGTGACGGGAAATACGCTTGTAAGTCTCGTTGCCATTGCTCATCCGTAGTATCACAGACGATTTCTTCAGCCAGCTTTTGCATAGGCGAAGGAAATCGCCAAAAATGCCAACGATTTTCCGCTACCTTCTTGCCGTTGATCGTCAATTCAGCTTGCACAGTGAATTTCCCCTTACCGGAGGGAGCGGTAAATTCAATATCTGCAACCTTGCAATTACTCCCTTGAGACACAGCTATACCTTCGATGGAATGCCTTTTCAATTGGCTATCATCGGACATAATAGCCCACTCTATCTTTGCGTTTGTCAGCTTTTCCGCACCGAAGTGCGAGACGTATAGCTCGAGAGATACTCTCTGGTTTTCATAAAGCGTCCTTCCGCGAAAATCACGATCGATTACAAGCGTTGTCGGCTGATTTGCTTTTATGAATTCTCCGAATTGCGGGTCGATATTATATCCCAAATCGTCCGCCATCCCCCGATTGACACCAACGCGCAATGCACAATGCCAATGATATCCGCTGATACCTTGTTTGCGTCTGAGCTGTTCTATCATTATCTTCGAGCAAAGAGCTGATAGTCGTCTTGAATAATCAATAACTTTGTCGAGCAGATGTCCCATACCAGCTTGTTCAAGAGTGAGTTTACCCGAGCCTCCAACATTTGTTAATGGCATATTATCTTTTTCAAAAAGTTTATCTTCGTCGGGGTTTGGCCAAATGGTAGTTTTGCCGTATTCGTGAATTACTACCGGCGCTTTATTATACAAATGCCTTATGCCGAGAAGCGGTAAAGCAGATAATCCGTCGTATGCCCATTTGAAATGTCTGCTCCAAAAATGAGGAGTTTCGAAATCGTTCGGTAATTCGGGAAACTCTCCCTGCATACCTGTTCCCGCAATAACGAGATGGTCGGGAGCAAGCTCCTTTGCGATTGCGTAATACTCGCGTTCCCATTTGTGGTAATCGGGTGTTTTGAAATAAGGCAGATTGCTATAGGCAAATCCTTGAGGATAATTATATACCTGTGACGATTCGTTGCCAATGGAGATAACAGCGAGAGATGCGTGATTGCGAGTCTCTCGGATTTTATATCGCCACGTATCCTTATTGTCAGGATATGGCCGGGTTTCATTAAAGTTTGATATCATCGATACTTCCGAATGTACCAGAAATCCCAATTCATCTGCAATGTCAAATTCCTGACGGGTCGGTATGTGAGTGTGATAACGCTTTCCGTTAAAGCCAAGTTTTTTAAGGGTGGATATTCTCCTGCGTATCAGATCCTTATCGATAATAGGCGTAATGGTTGGTGTCCATCGACATTCCGGGGCATCAAAACGAAACATAATAGGTACACCGTTAAGTTTAATATGCTTTCCGTCAATTGTGAACTGCCTCATACCGAAACGCTCGCACAGCCCGTCGATAAGATTATCATCACGCAAAAGTTTAAGCTCGAGGACATACAAAAAGGGATCATCTACGAACCACAACTTACAATTATCCATCGGCACTGTAAGAGTTGCGGAAGTGCGAGATTTTGCATCGATTGAAATATGCGAAGTTACAGGAGTTTTATCATAATCGGGCGAAACAAGCGAATGCAATGTCAGTTTAACTTTTTCATCGGTATCATTGATAATATCGGTTGAAATTAACACTTGCTCCTTATCGATTTGCGGACGGATAAAAAGATTTTCCATATATATGTCAGCGGAATGTTCAATCTCGACATTGCCCCAAATGCCAAATCCCTCGTTAAATCCGCCTCTCATTTCATCCTGAACAGTACCCCCTATTTCTTTTTGTTTGTACCAGATAAGCTTGACAGTCAGCACATTCTCTTTGCCAAAGATGACCTTATCGGTAACATCGAATTTGAAACCAACTTGTACGTGCCTATGGTATCCGAGATATTTTCCGTTGAGCCAAAATCGAGCTTCCGGCATAACGCCCCCGAACTTCAACCAGACCTTTCCATCATACCAGCTATCGTCGATAGTGAATTTTCTTCGGAACCAGCACGTTCCTTCGTATCTGTTTGCCCAACGATAAGAGGGATAATCTTTGCTAAGCTCCTTTATGCTCCAAACGGCACAGGGAACATTTGTTTGGATATCAAACGGAGCATCCGTTAAAAACCATTTTTCCGCCAAGCCACGTTCGTGCGGGTCAATTTGAAATTCCCATTTACCATCGAGATTTGCAAATTTTCGAGCAGACGAACGAACGACAGGATCGGTAACAGCTGGATAAATTGGCGAACAA
>WFQY01000392.1 GCA_015486815.1 Phycisphaerae bacterium
ATATCAGCTTGGGATTCGGACTTCGGACGATATTCGCCCGGCAAGATACATCTCGGTATGTTGCTCAGCAGAGCAATAGAAAACAATTATGAACTATTTGACCTGATGAGAGGTCAAGAACAATATAAATCGTTATGGACAGATACAAGTATTGCTCTTATGGGCAGACGATATATCGCAAAAGGATTCGGGCCTAAAGCAAAATATTGCTGGAATAAAAAAATCCTTACAAAATTGCGGAAAATAAAATCATTTTGCATTGGAATAGGGAGATAAAAAAATGAAAGCGGTCATATTGGCGGGTGGTTTCGGTTCGCGACTGTCGGAAGAAACGGTTCTCAAACCAAAGCCTATGGTCGAAGTGGGAGGTAGGCCTATCCTTTGGCACATAATGAATATCTATGGCACATTCAACATCAACGAATTTATACTCACACTGGGATATAAGGGAGAATACATAAAGGAATATTTCATAAATTTCTACGCATTCAATAGTGATGTTACAGTTGAACTATCGACAGGTGAAATAACCATACACGAAGGCAATAAGCATCCCAACTGGAAGGTACATCTGGTCGATACGGGTTTATATACTCAGACAGGCGGACGATTGAAACGTGTACAAAACTGGCTTAAAGACGACGAAACTTTTATGTTTACTTATGGCGATGGAGTAGCGGATATTGACATCAACGCCTTACTGAAATTTCACAAATCTCACGGGAAAATAGCAACGGTAACAACGGTACTGCCGCCTGCAAGATTCGGACGCATCGGATTCAAAGGTGATCAGGTAACCGAGTTTCTGGAAAAACCCAACGAATCGGACAAATGGATTAACGGCGGATATTTCGTACTTAACAAAGAAGTCTTTGATTATATCGAGGGCGATGAAGATGTTTGGGAACGTGGCCCTCTCGAAAGGCTAACAAAAGCGGGGCAATTGATGGGATATCGACACGCAGGCTTCTGGTCGCCTATGGATACGATCAGAGAGAAGAAGTATCTCGAGGAACTATGGACATCGGAAAAAGCCCCTTGGAAAATATGGGAGTAAACAAATGGACTGGAAACAAACCAACGTACTCATTACCGGAGCGTCCGGAATTGTCGGCTCGTGGCTGGTGCGCGAGTTGATTAAAAAACAAGCGAATATAATTTGTTTTATTCGCGATTGGAATCCGCAAACTCAGCTAATTGCCAGCGGTGACGTAATGCGAACCGCGGTTGTCAACGGTAAACTCGAAAATTATAGCGATATCGATCGGGCAATAAACGAATATCAGATCGATACGATTTTTCATCTCGGCGCTCATACAATAGTCGGCTCCGCCCTTCGGAATCCATTAGCTTGTTTCGAATCGAACATACGCGGCACATATAATCTCTTGGAAGCTGCCCGAAGATATGACTCATTCGTCAAACGCGTAATCATCGCCAGTAGCGACAAAGCTTATGGCAGCTCCGACATTCTGCCTTATACCGAGGATATGCCCCTTCAGGGTAGGCATCCTTATGATGTAAGCAAAAGCTGCACCGATTTGCTCGCGATTGCATACGCACATACATATAATCTGCCAATAACTATCGCTCGATGTGGGAATATCTACGGCGGAGGTGATTTGAACTGGAGTAGAATCGTACCTGATACTATCTGCAAACTCTATCATAAGCAAAATCCCGTACTGCGTAGCGATGGCAGTTACATTCGCGATTATATCTACGTTATGGACGTCGTCGATGCATATATATTGTTAGCGGAAAAAGCAAACCAGCCTGAAATACGAGGCCAAGCATTTAACTTCAGCACCGAATCGAAAATCACCGTATTGGAAATAACAAACAAAATCATCGAACTTATGAATTGCAAAGAGCTGAAACCCGCCATTCTTGATGAAGCTAAAGGTGAAATAAAAAATCAATATCTCGATTCGAGCAAAGCCAAAAAGTTGCTCGGCTGGCAACCTAAATATTCTCTCGAGCAAGGACTAAAAGAAACAATCTGTTGGTATATCGAATTCTTCGAAAGGCACGAGAAATGATCTTCACCGAAACAAAATTCAAGGGAGTATATATAATCGAAATTGAAAAGATCGAAGATGAACGTGGGTTTTTTTCCCGATTATGGTGTCAAAGGGAATTTTCCCAACGTGGATTGAACGCTAATTTCGTACAAGGAAACCTCGCATATAATCACAAAAAAGCTACCGTACGAGGTATGCATTATCAAACCCCGCCATATCAGGAAGTAAAACTTATTCGATGCACCAAAGGCTCTCTTTACGATGTCATCATAGACCTTCGTCCGAACTCGGAAACATATTTGCAATGGTTTTCGATAATACTATCAGATAGCGATTACAAACAGCTTTACATTCCCGAAGGTTTTGCACACGGATATCAGACACTAACCGATAATGTGGAAATGCGATATGGCGTTACTCAATTTTATACTCCCGAAGCGGAACGGGGTATCCGATGGAACGATCCGCTATTCAAAATTGATTGGCCTTATAAAGACAATATCATCATTTCCGAAAAAGATAAGAATTGGCCTGATTTTGCTCCGCAAATGATTGGCGAGAGAAAATGAAAGTCGTACATCTATGGAATAGTGATGGTCCCTCAGGCGGTGGTGTTGCAAATGCAATGCTTAGGCTACACTATGGCCTAATTGAAAAAGGGATCGATTCGAAAATCCTATGCGATAAGAATACAACGGGCGACCCGAACGTATTTCTTCTGCATAAATGGCGAAAGCTCGACCTTATATCGGAAAACATAATGCATCGTTTAGGTCTGGCGGACATACACCGTTTGAGCTCATTAGCTATCCCGAAACATCCGATATTCAGACAAGCTGACATCATTCACATCCACGGCTTGCACAGCGGATTTATAAGTTATCTCATTTTACCAAAGCTGACAAAGATAAAACCAACTGTTATGACACTTCACGATATGTGGGCAATGACAGGACATTGTGCAATCAACTACGACTGTATGAAATGGCAAACGGGATGCGGTAAGTGTCCGTATCCACAGGTAATTCCCAAAATCAAAAGAGACAGCTCAGCTTTTCAATGGAAACTCAAAAAATATATCTTCGGTAAATCACAGTTGACTCTTATTGCTCCGTGCGAATACATTGCCCAGCGTGCACGAAAAAGTCCGCTGACAAATAAACTGCCCGTCGAACGCATACATTTCGGAATGGATACAAATACATATAAACCGATAGATAAAACAGAAATACGCAAGATGATCGGAATACCGAAGGATAAAAAGGTATTGATGATGGCATCATTGGATCTTAATCAGCATCATAAAGGCGCCGACTTACTACTACAGGCTCTTGAAAAACTTCCCGATGACATCAAACAAAGATGCGTAATAATCTTATTGGGTTTTATGGGCAGAGCGATTTCCGACAAGTTACCAATTCCCGCTATAAACGTAGGATACATAAGCGAAGACAGAATCAAAGCTATCATC
>WFQY01000393.1 GCA_015486815.1 Phycisphaerae bacterium
GTATGTTATAGTGAGACGAATACAAAATGGCTAAGACTGATTTTGATATGATATTGGTTTTGATATACGATTATCAAAAATTTGCTTATAGCCTCGAAAGCAGAAAATTAAGTTTGTAAAACTACTCGGATTACAGTTCCATCACCAGCATCCCTGTGCATTATAAGATTCCAACGCGGTGAATTGTACGATCGTCAACGGGTGTTTGCCCGGAAGCCAATGCGACAACAGTTTAATTTCTACACAATACATACGGATTCTTTTTTAGCAGATTCAGCGTCAATTCGACAGCTGGCTTAGCCTGCAGAATGCGAATTTCCGCATTGCCGACCTTTCCTATTTTCATAATCCCCGCATTAAGGAAAATCGGTTCTAACTTTTCGAAATCTCGCTGAGTACCCCACTTATGGATATATAGCGTTTTTTCAATTATATTACCATCTGCATCGATAATCTTGGCAGTTACGGAATTAGGTTGGAGATGATACGGACATTTGGCGAGTTCCTCAACAGAATGCAATAACGTACAGCTCTTTAGAGTAACGCCAATGAATACTACCTTTCCGTCAAGCTCGACCAATTTCATATAAGGAGATTTTTCGCCACAAGGTGTAGATGAGTCGATGTGTTCTCTTGTTACATATTCCGCATACTTTCCGATAGCTGCTACCGAATGTGTCGGATGTAAGCTACGAATTGCATCGTCTCGTTTGCGAAATGTTTCGGGAATTTTGCCCGTCCAGCTTGGACTGTTCCGTACATCAAATATAGGCGGATTGGCTTCACTGTGCTGTTCTAATCCGGTAATTGTCGGAACAATGACAGTTCCGTCGGGATTAACCGATTCGATGAGGGCATCTATTACAGCATCAGCTCCGCCGTCAACATAGCCAAAACTCTTTAACGAGCTATGAACTAAAATGACGTCACCGGCACTTATTCCCAGCCTCTTTAGTCCCGCGACAATATCTTCTTCTTTGATTGCGTTCATTTTTAAATTCTCACTCTTACATCCACTCTGTACTGGTTCAGCGTGAAATGGACAAATCCAATTTTTGTTATTAGACTTTCCTTGCCTTCGGCAAGGAAAGAAATAAGGTTTTATGAGGCATAAGAAAGCTCCGAATTGTCCTCGGTTTTGGTAAAGAGGGACGGCAGATGCGTAACTGCCATCCCAACGACAATTTGTCACTTTCAGCTGACTATCCCTGGCAAGTTGTTCCTCAGCAGAGCTCGCTTCCGTTTCGTCAGCTAATTGTATTCTTATCAGCATTCCCATAATTGTCAAGATACTTTCCATCACGATGCCTTCCTCATAATTTTACGCCTTTGACGGGCAGCAGCAAGTTTGGCTTCACGTTCGGCAAAGATTGATTCTGCCCTGCCCTCAAGCTTGTCGATCGGTGTGATATATCCAATAGCACTGTGCAGCCGTCTGTTGTTGTAATGTTCAACAAAGTCCGTTACCAGACGCTTAGCATCGTTTAGAGTCAGCGGGGTTTTCCTGCGAATGCACGTACCTTTAATCGTCTTGTGATAGCGTTCCAGTTTCCCGTTGCTCTGCGGATAATATGGCGAGGTTCTGACATGCGTCATACCGCTGATTCGGATAAACTCCTTAAAATCCTTCGAGATAAACTGCGGGCCATTATCCGATATGATTCTTGGTCTGGCATCAGGGAACTTTTCACGTGCCCGCTGAAGGATAATCTCGACATCCTTTTCGGTCATCGATTTGCGGATTTCCCAGTGAACGATGTACCTACTGAATCCGTCTAATATGCTGCACATATAATAAAATGTCCCGCAGATATTGATGTATGAAATGTCGATGTGCCAGTGTTCGTGGGCAGATATGGGCGGATCGAAGCCATTACCTTTACTCGATTTTTTGCGATCCCAGCGTTGCAGCAGTCCTGCTTTTGACAAGACGCGATATACACTGCTCGGACTTGCCGCGAGGATATTTTCATCCATCATCATATAGGTCAGCCT
This sequence comes from Phycisphaerae bacterium, assembly GCA_015486815.1. GTDB lineage: Bacteria > Planctomycetota > Phycisphaerae > JAAYCJ01 > JAAYCJ01 > S014-18. Next base: position 1,996 of record WFQY01000393.1, read on the forward strand.
CCGATAACCCTCCAGCGGATGAGTGTGATAATAGTTTATGATCGACTGCTTCTCGCAATCCGTAAGCCAGAAATCGCGAGGAATCCAGGCGTTGTGCTCGTTGACCTTGCCGTAACGAGAGCACCAGCTGTAATATTTGCTGCGAGTTATACCTATCCACTGAATTATTTTCATTATCTTAATTTCTGTTTTCTCCGACCAGTAACGGACGTAATCGATGACTTCATCACGGATGTCAGGCTCTGCCCATGTACCTTTTTTCAGACCTCGCCAAGACTTTTTTTTAGTTGTACATGCGAAGCCATGATCTCGGCGATGACTTCATCCTTCTTGGCAAGCTTAGCCTGGAGTTGCGTATTTTGACGCTCCAATCTCTTGACCTGACCATCCTTCCTACCAGCACCTGATTGCTCGAAAGCTGCCGTTCCGTTTTCGAAAAACTGTTTCTGCCAGTGATAAAATACGTTCGGGTTGAGTCCGTGCCGGTCGCAGATATCCGAAACAGGCTCTTTTTCAACCAGATGCAAACGAAGAAGCTTGACTTTTTCCTCTGCGGTAAATCTTTTACGTCTTGTGTTCATGAGCATTTCCTTTCTTTGAATAAAATTCTAATTTCAAATTCAGGAAATGTCCATTTCCGTCTGAAGCATTACAGAGTTACCCGAAAACGAGCACGGTTATCTTTTATTTCACTTAATGATAAACGACAATGAGCACAAGATCGATAATTTCATAAATAATAAAACTGGCAAAAATTGGAAAGATATCAAGTCTCGAATGTTAGATTATGCAAAAACTGCCAAAGAAATATTTCTTAAGGATAATACCGAAGATGACTATAACAATATTATTGAGACCGTTCGTAGGCAGATTGATGAATTTAGTGCA
>WFQY01000394.1 GCA_015486815.1 Phycisphaerae bacterium
AAATAACCGTCCGCAAACCAACAATACCGAAAAGCCAAAACAATCGTCGAATTCGAATTTATATTCCCAAGCCCTTGCGGAACCAGTAGTGCGAAAGATGATAGATGTCTTCGAAGGTCGGCTTGTGGATGTGAATATGGCGAGAAAATAGCGAAACGCACACAGATAATTCGATATACTGCTATGATAAAAAAATTGCCCGAAATCTCGTATTGGCAGTTGATAATTGCTTTTCTTCCGCCGGCAATAGTAACTGTTGTATTCTATTTCTGGACGGATAAAATCAGACGTGTCTTTTATGCGTTAGCTCGAATGTTTACGCAGCTTATGTTGATAGGATATGTCTTGATTTTTATCTTCAAAAGCGACAGTCCCGCTGTGATAGGATTAACTTTATGCGTTATGATATCAGCTGCCAGCTGGATTGTTCTCGGTTCCGTTCATAAAAAATATAAACTCCCGTATTCGAAGGTGCTCGCTGCTATCATATTGGGCGCAGGAACAACGCTGATTTTCGTTACGCAGGTGGTGTTAGTTCTTAAGCCGTGGTATCTACCGCAATATGTAATTCCCTTGGCAGGGATGATCTTTGCGAATTCGATGAATAGCGTTTCGCTGGCAGCTGAGCGAATTATATCGGAGTTGAATAAAGGCGAAGAGTTCGTAAAGGCAAGGCAAGCTGCCTTTCAGGCTTCTCTTATTCCCATCACCAATTCACTTTTTGCTGTCGGCCTCGTATCGCTGCCGGGGTTGATGACCGGCCAAATACTCTCGGGCGTCTCTCCGTTGATAGCAGCGAGATATCAAATCGTAATTATGCTTATGATATTCGGCGCATCGGGTCTGTCTTCCGCATTGTTTTTTACGTTCACCCGCTCGAATATGCTGAAATTAACGAGTAAAGATAAATCTGCTAACGAAGTCTTTAAGGAGTAATCGCAATGTCTTCGAAAGATATTTTTCGGTTTCCCGACTATCAAATAACAGTACAAACTAAAGTTTACCCCGAATCGAAGGTTCCGAAATTTGCTTTTTCGGATACTATCGAAGAGCAGATTCGAGAGTTAAAATCAAATCCGATCGTTCGAAGATTTGCAAAATCGAGAAAGCGATACGCAAAGAATAAATATCGGCCCATATATCATTTCGTAAGTCCGGAAAGTACGATGAACGACCCGAACGGGCTTTGCTATTGGCAGGGCAGATGGCATCTGTTTTATCAGGGCTATCCGCCCGAAGACACACGCGTTCATTGGGGACACGCAGTCAGCGACGACTTGATACACTGGATTGATCTGCCTTATGCTATCTATCCGTCTCCCGAACAACGATGCTTTTCCGGTACGACACTGGTCGAGGACGATCGCGTTATCGCGATGTATCACGGCTATGGTATAGGCAATATGGTAGCTGTCTGCGACGATCCGTTGTTGCTAAACTGGAAAAAGGTTGCCAAGAAAGCTGTCATTCCCATAAAGCGAAATCTACCTTACATTGTATTCGACCCGTGTATATGGAAGAAAGGTCGATTCTATTATGCCTTAAGCGGCGGCTATAAAACGGGGCTAAAAGGCGAACGACTCAGAGAGCAATGGCTGTTTCGTTCGAAAGATTTGGTGCATTGGGAATATCTTCATCCGTTCGTTGAAAATGACAGATTTTCATTGGTAGGTGATGACGGTGCGTGTCCGTACTTTTGGTCTATTGGCGATAGGCATATATTATTATATTTCAGCCACTACAGTGGCGGGAAATATCTGCTCGGTGATTATGATAAAAAACGTAACAAATTTATCGCTGATTTCGGTGGAACGTTCAATCATCGTGCAGTTACTCCGGGCGGTGTCCATGCGCCGAGTGCTACGCCCGACGGTAAAGGCGGAGTAATTGTTCTTTTCAATATGAATCCTGCGATTCCGACAGATAAAGTAGGTGGATGGAATCAATTGATGACACTACCTCGACGTTTAACTTTAATCGACAAACATACACTGAAAATCGAACCCGCTGGCGATATCAATTCGTTAAGAGAGCACCATCAGCAAGTAAAAAATCTCAAACTACCTGCGAATAAGGAAGTCGTATTAAAGAACATAAAAGGCAATGCAATGGAATTGGTAGCAGAGATAGCATACAATAACGCTAATGTAATAGAACTCAACGTATTGCGTTCTCCGGATAAGCAAGAGTTTACACGAATAGCGTTTTATCCCAATCGTGGCTATGGCAGATTCGTCCGCAGCGATGCTATTGTTCTGGACAATTCCTGCTCGTCAATTTCGCCCGACGTACTTTCGAGGCCACCGGAAATAGCGGATGTTCCGCAAGACGAAAACAATAATCACAAGTGCAAGCTCCACGTATTTATCGATAAGAGCATTGTCGAAGTATTTGTCAATGACAAACAGTGTGCAGCTGTTCGTGTATATCCCGCTCGCGATGATAGTGTGGGCGTATCGATTTGCTCTTATGGCAAGCCAGCGGTTGTAAAATCGCTCGATGCCTGGCAGATGAAAAATATTTACGAAAAACAGGATATTACCCAGTTTATATCTCGCTGAAAATATATTGCAAAGATATAGACTATATTCTATAATAC
>WFQY01000395.1 GCA_015486815.1 Phycisphaerae bacterium
ATAAAAGATTCTCGCATCCAAAATTGTCATCTGCGTCAGTTCATTTTGAATTTTTCATTGTTTATTTTTAATTTTGAGTTTTTTGGTTTGTTTCTTCTTTCGGCATTTGCATAATTGTTCGGCATTTAGGGAAGGCACTGCAGCCGAGGAATTTCCCCCTGCGTGAAGTGCGAACGACCATAGGGCTGCCACATTTGGGACATTTGATATCGGTCATCTCGACTTTCTTCTCGGGCCAATCGATAGCGATACCTTCCGGAATAGGCAGAGTGGTCTTGCAATCGGGATAGCCAGTGCATGCGAGAAACTGCCTACCTCTGAATTTCTTAGCGACCATAGGCTTGCCACATTCCGGACATTCGACGCCGACTTCGTCCGGCTTGACCTTAGGCAGCGGATTGCCCTGTTCGTCGCAAGGAATTGTCGTTTTGCATTCGGGATATTTGGAACAGCCTAAAAACGTACCATATCGCGACTTTCTAAGCAGCATAGGCGAACCACATTTCGGGCATTTGTGTTCGGTCTCCTGTGGCTGAACTTTTTTGATGGGCTTACCTTCTTCGTCAACCGAGCATGCGTTTTGGCATTCGGGATATCCGCTGCACGCTAAAAATCGCCCGTTCTTAGTCCAGCGATATACCATATCCTTGCCGCAAAGCTCACATTTGTACGGACTTACTTCAGTCTGTTTTTCCATATTTTCAAGAGCTTGTTCGAGGCTTTTCTTAAAAGGCTCGTAAAATTCGTTCAAGACAGCTACCCAATCCAAATGTGCCTCTTCGATTTTATCGAGCAACTCTTCCATATGGCTGGTGAACTTTACATCCATTATTTGCGGAAAGTGTTCGATCAGCTGAGTGGTAACTACTCTGCCGAGATCGGTCGGATAAAATCGTTTATCCTTTTTTTCTACATAGCCACGTTTCTGAATAGTCGAGATGATATTTGCGTAGGTACTTGGCCGACCGATGCCCTGCGCTTCGAGCGTTCTGACGAGCGATGCCTCATTAAATCTTGGCGGTGGCTGAGTGAAATGCTGAGTAGCTGATAGGTCAACGAGATTTAACTTTTGCTCCTTTTCAATTGCAGGCAGTTGAGCGTCAGCTCCTTCAAGCCGTTCCGGCAGTAGCTTGAGAAAACCAGCGAATGCAAGCACACGTCCGAGCGCCTTAAATTCGCCCGTATGCTTTTCGCTGCGAGCTTCTATTATCGCTTCGGTAACGTTCCAGACGGCCGGTTTCGTTTGCGATGCTACGAATCTCCGCCAGATCAGATCATACAAGCGGAATTGTTCGCATGTGAGATATTGTTTTACTTGCTCGGGATGGCGTGTAACGTCTGTCGGCCTGATAGCTTCGTGTGCCTGCTGAGCTTGTGCCTTCGATGCGTAAAAATTAGGTTTTTCCGGCAGATATTCCTGTCCCAAATGTTCCGTGATATAATTGCGTACGCTATTGATAGCTTCCGGCGCGATATGCGTAGAATCGGTACGCATATATGTGATAAGTGCCACAGAACCTTCAGCTCCGAGTTCGACACCCTCATATAATTGCTGAGCGGTACGCATCGTTCTATCGGTGGTAAAGTTAAGCCTGCTCGCTGCCTGCTGTTGTAGTGTCGCAGTGGTAAACGGTGCAGGTGGTTTTTCCTGTCGCTGTTTGATTTTAAGCTCTGCAACAATATATTCCGCATTCGCTAACGAATCTCTTATCTCGGTAGCCTGCGTTTCGTCAGCTGCTTTGAATGTTTTACCATCGACCTTTACCAGTTCCGCTTTGAATAGCAGATACTTCTCAAAAATTCCTTTAAGCCGTTTCAGGTCGGGCTTTTCCTTATACTTTTCGAGATACTTTTGATAGATTCGTTTAGCTTTTTCCGTATTATCGCTTGTGCCCAAAACAGCGGATACACGCCAATATTCTTCGGGAACGAATTTTTCTATTTCCTGTTCACGCTCGACGATAAGTCTGACAGCTACCGATTGTACCCTGCCGGCGGAAAGATTTTTTGCAATTTTTTTCCACAACAGCGGACTAAGCTGATAGCCAACGATACGATCGAGTATCCGCCTTGCCTGCTGAGCGTTGACTTTGTCCATATCAATCTTTTTAGGCTCTTGAAACGCCTGATTGATCGCCCGTTTTGTAATTTCATTGAAAATTACCCGATGGGTTTTACTGTCAGCCAGCTTCAACGCTTCCGCTAAATGCCAAGCGATAGCTTCTCCTTCGCGGTCGAGGTCGGTTGCAAGATATACCTCATTGGCACTGTCCGATGACTTTTTAAGCTCGTTGACTATCTTTTTGCGCGAAGGCAGAATGCGATATGTGGGTTTGAATTGTTTTTCTATATCGACGCCGAAGTCCTTTTGTGGCAGGTCGCGAATATGCCCCATCGAAGCCTTCACGACGAAATCCGAGCCGAGATATCGGTTAATTGTCTTTGCCTTTGCAGGCGATTCCACAATTACGAGTGATTTTCCATTTTTGGTTGCTGATTTTGATTTTTCTGTTTGTTCCATAAGCGATACTTCTATATGCGTTTCCTCATTGACAATATATGCAAAAGTTTAACGTTATCACTGCGAAGAATGATTGTCAAGAGGATAAAAGTAATGAGCGTGAGCCGAAAAACGTCTCACGCTCATCAAATCGTGAACGTTTTTAGATATTACGC
>WFQY01000396.1 GCA_015486815.1 Phycisphaerae bacterium
TTTCATAACACCCTTACCAAAATTCAAATACCCATATCTCCACTGTATATCTCCTTTCCAAACAGCATAGACTTTATACTAAAAACCGATACCACATTTACTCATATCACATTATTCGCATATCAATTTTTACATTAGCAGTCGATTCGCGAATGACAAGCTCCGATGGAATTACAACTTTCGCAGGTTTATCATTTTTGTTTTCAATATCATCCAAAAGCATCTGCCAAGCAGCGGAAACTATTTTGCTTATGGGCTGAGCTACCGTAGTTAAAGGCGGATGTGTATATTGCGATGTGTGTATATTGTCAAAACCTACAACGGAAAGCTCGTCAGGCACCTTTATCCCCATTTCCCATGCAGCGTGCATTACGTTCATAGCAACTATATCATTTCCACAGACAATCGCAGTACATTGAGGATGCGTTTTTAGAAACTCCCTGATATTTCGCAACATATCTCGTTGATCATACACAACCATACCGTCATCAGTTATAGCTTCTTCGGTAGTAACAATATGCATTCGCTTGTGCGGATTATCTTCGCCAAGCTTTTTCATTCCCTTTATGAATCCCTCGAATCTGCCATCTGTATCCCAGTTAGCCCAATAAGCGAAAAGCATATAAATCTCTTTATGACCAAGCCGATGTAGATGCTCTATTGCTTGCATTACACCCGCCGACTTGTCCTGAACTACCTGCCTGCAAGGAAATTTCTGCTCCATACCGAAAAACACAAGAGGAACATCCCAGCTGAATTTTTCTCTCAGCCGTTTCGGAGACTCCTCAAGATAACTACCATATACAAGCAATCCGTCCACCCCTCTGTCTATTAATTCATTTGCCGACTCCACCGTTCGATCGAGCTCTCCTTTGGTATAGGAAACATAAATTCTATATCCCTCTTTGGTGGCAAGTTTATCGAGCACGACTACCTTTGTCGCACCGGTTTCAATTTGATATGAGCTCATAAGCAGCCCTACGGTATGTGTTTTTCCTTTGACGAGTCCTCGGGCGAGAAGGTTCGGGCGATAGCCTAACTCTTCTGCGAGTTTTTTGATCTGCTGACGTGTTTTGAGCGAAATTGAAGGGTCATCTCTGAGTGCCCTGCTCACAGTAGCGTGAGTGGTATTCGCCAATTTAGCAATTGTTACCGTAGTTACCGCCATTTACTCGCCTTTCGTCCGTTGCGTACACCTGTACGATAGTTATTATACACGTGTACGTAAATCGTGTCAAGAAAAAAATCACAAAAAATTATTAAGCCTATTATTTAGATTCCCTAATCGGAATTTCTAACCCTTCACATCTCTTCGGGTGGTTCGGGATTGTGTTCGAATTTATTAAGAGGACACTTTTCGCAGATAGGCTTTTTGCGCTTACAGTAGTTTTTACCCGTTGCTACTAAAAGAGCGTGATACTCATTAAACAGCTTAACGTCAGCATCCAAATTGCTTTCGAACAATTCCTTTATCGCTTCGTAATCCGCATCATATTCGATAAGCATATGCCGATGCGCAATCCGCCAAGTATAAGCATCAATTACGAACGTCTGCTTATTCGCAGCATATAAAATAATATCGTCCGCTGTTTCCCTGCCAATGCCCGAAACAGACAGCAATTCTTCACGCATTTGCTCAACCGACAATGAAAAAAATTTATCAAGCTCACCCTGATAATTTTCCCACAGATATGTAATGAGATTTTTCAGCCGTTTCGCTTTGATATTAAAATATCCAGCCGGCCTGATTAACTCCGCCAACCTCTCACGATTTATCTTATACAATTTTTCAATATCTATCAGATTTTCACGCCTAAGATTTTCTATCGCACGTTCGACATTTGTCCAGTTAGTATTCTGAGTCAGTACCGCTCCGATGACTATTTCCAATTCACCGTCGCCAGGCCACCAGTTCTGTGGTCCGAAATGTTCATACATCGCTTCGTACATCTTCATAAGTGTATCGCGGACGGTCGACATCTTATCCTTTCTTCCTTACAACAAATACCCTATCGTTAGGCCTGAGAACAAACTCGGTTTTTATCCCGACAGCTTGTCCTTTTTCTACTCTGCTTATCGGCTGATGTTCAATTTCCATCGATTCGACTATCTGCTCGAGAACGCCTGTCCTTGATCCTTGAATCATTATCCTATCCCCGCGACTAAGAACGCCTGTCTCTATCTTAACCTCCGCAACATTTATCTTTTTGTAAAATTTCTGTACAAATCCGATATATTGCTTTTCCTCGGTCGCTACGCTGCCATAGGCTCGCGAAAAATCGTCCGCCGTCGGAACGCCCAAATAAAATCCCGTGTGCAGTCCGCGATTATAAACCGTCTGCAATTTTTGTGTCAATTTATCGACAAGAGCATCATTGAAATTGCCCGCTTCTATCGCATCTATCGCTTCTCGATAGCAACCTACGACGGTCTTTACATATTCCGCATTACGGTTTCGTCCTTCTATCTTCAATCGTTGTACTCCGGCTGCTATCAGCTTATCGAGTATCGCAATCGCACAAAGGTCTTTCGGACTCATTATATAATCCCTACCAACGATAAGCTGATGACCGTCAATAGTATCGCTAACCAGATATTCCCTTCGGCACGGCTGAATGCATTGTCCGCGATTGGCACTTTTGCGAAAGATTTCTTGCGAGAGAAAGCATCTGCCCGATATGCTGACACACATCGCACCGTGAACGAAAACTTCAATATCGACAGCCAAATTATCTCGTCGGATATTCGAAATAATCTTTTTTATCTGCTCGATAGACAACTCGCGTGCAAGATTGATACTGACAGCCCCGAGCTTTGCGAAAAACTTCACCGCTTCATAATTGCTCACACTCGCTTGCGTGCTAATATGCAATGGGATATTCATCTTTACACATTCCGCTATCACCGAAAAATCCCAAGCGATTACCGCATCGATGCTGCACTCGCGTGCGATATTCAATATTTTTCGGACAATTGATATTTCATCATCATATATGACGGTATTAAGAGTCAGATATGCCCGTACATTATTTTCGTGACAGAGCTTGACGATGACAGGCAGTTCATTTAGCTCGAAATTTTTTGCAGTTGCTCGCATATTTAATTGTTTGACGCCAAAATATACCGCATCCGCCCCTGCCTGAATAGCAGCTTGCAGTGAAACTCTATCCGATACCGGTGCTAATAATTCTGTCATAACCTTATTAT
>WFQY01000397.1 GCA_015486815.1 Phycisphaerae bacterium
TCCCCAAAACATCAAATCCACTTTTCCGCCAAGTTTACGTACCTGTGAGGTAGATAATTTACGAAGCATATCGTGCCAAATGATAGCTCGCACGCCCCGCTGATTTACCTGCTCGAAAAGCGGATTCATATGTTGTAAAAACAATTCCTCCTTGCTATGGTCAGCGACATATTTTTTGCATTTAGGACAGCTACCAAGCGACCAGACCTCATCCGCTCCGAGATGAAAATATTTCAGGCCGAAAGGCAGATGTGTCTCCATAACGTCAGCTATCATATCAGATATTATTTGCGACGATTGCGGATGTAATGGGCAGATGTCGCTCGGGCTGTCCTTAAGCTCACGCAGATGCTTGAATTCGTCGAGCTTGAGCAAGCTTTCAAGATGTCCGAAGGTCTGAATCAGCGGAACTACCAGCATATTAGCTTTTCGTGCCCGTTTGAGAAACTCTCTGACCGTTCCCATAGAATATGTATAATGCGCTTTCATTTGCGGAAAATGTTTGTACGGAAACGTATCTTCCCATTCGACAAGAATCGCATTTAATCCGAACGAAGCGAACACCTCGGGCAGCTCACACAGCCGAGCCGGCGTAGGAGGAAGACCTTTCAAATCGAGATGTACCATTTTGTAAAATTTATTCCCTTGACCCATTGAATTAATCTCCTATGAAAAGCAAGAACAGATTTTATCGAAGTTCAACTTGACGTTTGCCCGTGGTAATCCTTCCTATTTTATACACTGTTTCTCCCATACGTGAAAGTTGAGACGCAATGGAATCAGCGAAGGCAGGACGAACGATAAGTACCATACCGATACCCATATTGAATACCCTAAACATTTCACTTGTTTTGACCGGCCCTTTGCGTTGGATTATCTTAAAGATTTCCGGAATATGCCAGCTATCGGTACGAATTATAGCACGGCGAGTTTCGGGCAGGATACGAGGAATATTTCCTACCAAACCACCACCGGTAATATGCGCAATACCACGTATGACACGTTTGACTTTATATCGTTTAAGAATTTTCAGAATTGAGCTGACATATATTCGCGTAGGTTTTAGTAGCTCATCTGCGACAGTACTGTTTGTTCCCTGGAGAATGTCATTGCATTTTAATTTCATTCGCTCGAATATGACTTTACGGACGAGCGTATAACCGTTACTGTGCAGGCCATTGCTCGCCAAACCGAGAATGACATCGCCCGTCTCTATCGCACTACCTGATATTATCTTATCGCGATTGACCAGTCCGACAGCGAAACCGGAAAGGTCAAATTCGTTTGCACCATACAAGCCCGGCATTTCCGCTGTTTCTCCGCCTATGAGCGAGCAGCCAGCTTGCCGGCAACCTTCGGAAATGCCCTTCAATAATTCCACTTCACGAGACGGATTCAGTTTGCCTATCGCTAAATAATCCAAAAAGAACAACGGTTCCGCGCCGATAACGACCATATCGTTTACACTCATCGCTACCAGATCGATCCCTATTGTGTCGAATTTTTTAGCTTGCTTGGCGATGAGTAATTTTGTTCCGACACCATCGGTACAAGCGACGAGCACCGGATTGCGATAGTTTCGGTGGAATAGATTATTGCCGGCATTCAGCTGATATAGCCCAGCAAAGCCTCCTATTCCCGAAAGCACGCCAGGTCCGTACGTCCTTCTCGCCAGTCTGCCAATCTGTTCAGTCCAGCGGTCGGCGCCATCGATATCAACACCTGCATCTTTGTATGTTATTGCCTTTGTCATCGTCAACATTATAAACATCAGCATAGCTGGTGCAAATCAAAATCTTACGTCAAAGCCGATATGGTGGTTAATAGATATGGAATACGGAAATTGATTATCAAAAATAGTTGAAGTTTTATATCTTTGTGCATATAATTCACGTTTCGTATTGGTATTTCGATTTGTGTTGTTCTATTTTTTAAGGAGCAAGATTATGCCAGCACAAGTAGATAGGGAAAAATGTACCGGCTGTGAAGCATGTGTTTCCGCATGTCCTTCCGAAGCAATTTCCATGGTTGACGATAAGGCACAGGTTGACCCGGGCACCTGTACCGATTGCGGAATATGCGTGGACGAATGTCCGGTAGAAGCAATTTCGATGGTTGACTAACGGTTACGCTTATTGCAGGTAAATTTCAGCTCCTGTCGATAACATCGGCAGGAGCTGAAAATTTTAACTCACTTGTATTTCGTGCCAAATATCGGGATACACAAAAATCTTTGCGAATAACAGACTTAATGAACAAACTCCACCACATAATGCATGTTTGAATCGTCTTGTGCCCGATTTGGTCCTACGGTTTGTGCAAAAACCATTGGAACTACGTGCCCATCGACCAATAAATAGTTTGAAACTTTTCCGTGCCTATCCTTTTTTATTAAACCTTCCCATATGTTAACCGGCTTCCAAGCAGGATAACCCTGATGCGTAAGAGCTTCGTCCGTATCACCTCGTTCAGAAACAATTATCTTAAATGAAGGCCGTTCAACAGCTGTAAGCTGTTTGCCAAATGCAAACATACCATTAAATATGTAACTCTCCACTCCATTTTCTGTCCGGTGTGGGTCTTCAGGACAGTAAAGATATTCTTTATGGAGGCCGTATGGCTCGAGCCATTCCCACCATTCTTTGCCATCTCTTGGGGGCTGAGGATGAGTGTAATCAGTTCCATGTACAAGCGGCGCATAGCCATAATTATCATTGGCATAAAGCCATAATCCTATACCAGCCTGCCGTAGGTTAGAAGCACATAGAGTTTGCCTTGCTGATGCCCGTGCTTTTGCAAGTGAAGGCAACAAAATTGACACTAAAACAGCGATAATAGCCACTACAACCAAAAGCTCAATCAAAGTAAAACCGCGAGTCATTTGTTTGTGCATAGTTAGATTCTCCTTTCTAAATGTTACAATTCTAGTTAGCTATTACTGCAGTAATAAATTACTAAGCCATTTGGGGTGAGGCTGTAAGGTATACAGGCCTCTCTTTTAAATATACTTACATATACGGAAACCGTCAAGGGATTTAAAAAAATTTAACAATTTATTGTATCTTATATTATCACGGTTTTGCTCTTTATAGCAGTCTGCCACCATCGATAACAATAATTTGGCCTGTCATATATCTGTTAGTAATAACGCTGATTACCGTTTGCGCTATTTCTTCGGGATAGCCACACCTGCCTAACGGTATTCTGCCCATAATTGTCTTTCGTTTACTATCGTCAACGTCAGCGGGAAAATCGATAATTCCGGGGGCTATCGCATTTACGGTAGTATCGGGGGCGAAAGTCTCCGCGAGAGCTTTAGTCAGACCAATCAGACCCGATTTAGCGACACTATAAGCAATGAAATTTGCTTTCGGGCGGAGAGCCCAAATGTCAGCTATATTGACAATCGCACCGGATAGATTATGAAAATTCTCCGACAACGCACGAGCAAGCTTGAACGGAACAGTAATATTCAGCTCAAGCATCTCATTCCAAAGATTGTCATCGGTCTTATCTATCGTAGCGAATGTAAACCGCGAAGCAGCGTTAATTAGAATATCGACTCTGCCAAAATCGGATAAGACCTGTTGTGCCAATTCTTCCGGTGAAGTTGATTCGAGCAAATCAAATCGGTAAAGCTTACTTTTGGCACCGAGTGATTTGAGTTTCTCGTTTAGCTCATTCGCCTGTGCATCATTATTATGATAATGAAGTGCGAGTTCAGCTCCTTCGATAGCAAGATGATGGGTAATCACTTGTGTAAGCTTGCTGGTCGCACCGGTAATCAAAACGATTTTATTTTTCAGTCCATACATATTATTTCTTATTTCGGCTTGGTAGTTGTCAATGTCCGCTTTAGCAGCTTAAACGTCGGTTTGGTAGTTTGTGTAGTCGCAGTTATAATATGGCGTTCTTTCTGTAAAACGATAAGAATAGGAATCAATTGTGCATTAGTATTACGCGTAGTCGCTTGTGCTTGTGTGGTAGTTACAGCTGAACTTGTCGCAACGCTGGTGGTAGTAACCCTTGCTCGCGGTGATAAGCCGAGTGAAAAATAGTCAGCTATCTTATCTATAATATTACCGTAATCAGCTAATATTTTGTTATCTTCGTTATGTTTGCTCTTCAGGAAATTTTCGAGTGGTTTTGACATTGTCAGTTTGGCATTGTCCATTTGTTCAGCTAACAGCTCAGCATATATTTTTCTGACCTTATCCGATCGTGCTAATATTAAAATTTCGGCATAATGCGAATCATCGGAAATTTCATAATACTTGGCGGAATAAAACCAACTTCGTTTGTGTCTGATAGTTTTTTCCACTTCCAACCGCTCGATAGGTAATATTTTTTCAGATACCAGAAACTCTGTAAGTTGTTCTTTTATCAACATAAGCACAGGCATATCCGCGCAAATTGCAATCTTCCACGGTACGATTTTCGTAAGCGACTTAGGAGAACTGCCAGTGAAATCGTATGATTTGTACGTGGGTCTAACAGCTAATTTCGCAACGGGAGATTTGAATATTTTTTTTGCTTCTTTTAATTTTGACTGCTGCTGTAGCAACTGCGGTTGTTCGGTAGCAAATTTTTTTTGCGGTAAGTTTTCGCTAAAAGTGTTTCTATGTGCTTTGCGATATAATATCGACGGTGCTTTATGTCTCGGCGGAGGCGGCAACACGTTCACATTATAGGATTTTTCCCTCGCGGTAAAGTGTGTTACCACAAAGATGGTTGACACCGCCAGGACTATCATAGCAGCAGCTGACGCAACTTTCAGAAATTTTACCCACAATGGCGAAGCTGGCCTTGCCAAAAGGTCGAGTCCGTCGAGAAGATTGTTCCTTTCCGCATTCGCCATCACCATCGAAGCGATATCAGCTGGACAGGTATGCCTATCCGATGCCATCATCTCCTTTATACGATTATACTGCTCGAATCTGGCTTTGCAGACTTTGCATTGCTGAAGATGTTTTTCGAGTTCGTCAGTCTGTTCTTCATCAAGTTGGCCGTCGATATAAGCGGATATCAGCTCCGCCCATTGCATACACATATTGTCGTCTTTTTTATGTGTCATCTGTGTTTTCCGTATTTTCCTCAAGCTTATCAAACATCAACTCACGCAATTTTTCTCGAGCACGAAATAATCTGCTCTTGACGGTACCCTCGGAAATTTTCAAAACCTGTGCGATTTCAGCGTAACTGAGATTTTGCTGGTTTTTCAACAGCAGAATCTGCTTGTGTTCGTTATCGAGCATATCAATCGAACGCCAAAGCAGCTCGGTAAGCTCGCGAACTTCAGCCTGCTTAGCAGGATTAGCGTCCATCAGCGACCGTGCCTGCGAACCAAGTAAGAGATTTTGCATATTTTCTATCGTTTGGTGATGATGTTGCTCTCTGCTACGCCAACTATTCGTACAATTTATCAATATCCGCACCAGCCAAGTATAAAATTGCGAATTACCGTGAAACTGGTCTATTCCCTTCAGCGCTCTCATAAACGTTTCCTGAACAAGCTCGCTGGCTGTCTCCGAATCATTGACAAATCTATAAGCTAAACTGTATAATCTGTCCTGATATCGCTCGGTAAGCTCAGCGAAAAGAGCTGTTTGCCCGTTCTGAATCTTGCGAATCAAAACATTCTCATCAAAAGTAAGTTTCGCTTTGGCGATGTTCACTTATTCGGGACTCCGTAAATATTAGACAACTATTTTGCCTCTTTGTTCCGCAATATTTTATCATAAATAGTAAATAATATCTATAACGGGTATATTGGAGACGAGAGGAATATGTGAGATGAGGAAGTTTGTTACTTTCGGTATGTTCGCAAGGTCATTCGACATTCAGCGATGGCGGACGGATTTCTCACAGCTCGAAATTTTCCGGAAAAGATAAATTTGCCAAGCGGATATTGGCCGGTTTTGTTTACAGGCTCAAGCAGTGCCTGCTCTATCGTGCCTGTCATTACCTTCCCCTTGCGGTCGAGCGAAAAGCAGATAAATC
The DNA here is from genome assembly GCA_015486815.1 of Phycisphaerae bacterium. Classification (GTDB taxonomy): domain Bacteria; phylum Planctomycetota; class Phycisphaerae; order JAAYCJ01; family JAAYCJ01; genus S014-18. Next base: position 6,001 of record WFQY01000397.1, read on the forward strand.
CCGTGCCGGTATAGCGAAGCTGAATATAACTACCTTCTTTGACTACTTTTGCGCTCACAGCATCGGTTACCGTTATAAGATATTCGATCCTTGCATTTATCTGCGATGATTCCGCATACGTCCTGCCAGGAATCGGTCTCCATAGGAGCTTGGCATAAAGGACTTGCTTCAATATTTTCGCTGATTTACGCGTCATCGGCTCGAAGCTCTCGAGAACAATATAATAATCGCCCGATCGTCCGACATCGAAATACGCATACTGAAAATTCTGCGTCAGCGTTTCCGGATTGTCCGCAGTTTTATAA
>WFQY01000398.1 GCA_015486815.1 Phycisphaerae bacterium
ATAAAGTTCGATACAAGAGAACTATCTAAAGTTCGTGGAATAGAAAAGCATCCCCTTGAACAATTAGGAGGAACACCTTATTGTAATGTAGAAATTCCCGTAACGGTCAATTTATTAGCTACAAAAATAGAATTTCGAGCGGTTCCTTTTATGCAGCAAGATCCTGTTGTTGGTGTCTGCGCTTCAGTATCTTTATGGTGTACATCTCAGATATTATCCGAGATATTCGGACTCAATAAATTTTCTTATGACACAATCACAGAACAAGCTTTATACTCGGGGCAAATTCACAGTTATCCGTCCAGAAAGGATTATGTTTTCGGAGAAGGAGCTTCTTTGGCAGCGATTGTTAACGCTCTTGCATATACAGGTGCTAATGTCAAAAAATTCCCATATTTTCCATCACAAGCGATGTTCAGATTAATAACTTATACACTTGTGGAATCCAAATTACCTGTAATATTAACTTATCATGATGCAAATAAGCGTGGCTACGGACACGCGGTTACTCTTTTAGGGCATTTTTTACCCAAAACAACGGATAGCTTTGCGGAAACCGAAGCAGAATTATCATTTACAGAGGAAGGAGCTATTCCGACTAAAAATACACATCATCTCATAGGACAAGGAATTCAGTTATATTACGCTCACGATGATGCATACGGACCGTTTAATAGAATTCAACTATTGAGTAATAGAGAAAAGCAAAATAAAAAACAGGAACTTGGCAACAACATTAAATCCGATTTTTGCCTTATATCAGTAGGTAGAACTCAAAATCCTATCAACGCGTTAAATGGAATAATTGTAGGATTTCCCAGATATGTACAAAATACACCGGAACAAACAATCCTCAGATCGATAAGGGAAATAGATAAGAATTACAATAAGTCTTCCTCTAATGCGCAACAAATCTTTTTGTGGAGATGTTTATTGGTAAAGGCCAGCGAATTCAAAAGTTCGTTGTTTGACAGAGGATATAAAGAAGAAATGATCTCCAGATATGTATCATTACACCTACCCAAATACATCTGGCTCGTAGAATTCTCGGTTTGCAAAGACGAAAATGATTATGCACAAAAATTAACTTCAGAGAGAGATATAAACGGAGAATTCATATACGACTCATCTACGCCGCGAAATCCGTACTTGCTCTGTTATAGAATAGAAACAATATTCTGTAATATGAGAGAAACCAACCCCGAAAGTCAGAAAGAAATAATCCAAGGCACATCATATCCTGTTCGCTGTTTTACTTTTGAGTGAAATAAGTATAATAACCCCTACGGAACTTGATCGTGTCAAACAATCACATATAAGATAAAATCAGAAAAGCCAGCTTATAAGATGCCAGAAGTCCCAGCTTTGACGCTCTTGGGGACTATGAGAATCTACCCAATCGTCCGTAACACGGAAGACACAATCGCAATTAATATCATTGTCTATCATCTGCTGAATAGCTTCGACCGGCTGAGGATCGGTAAAGATTACCGCGTCTTCCGTATCCCACATTATGCTACGGAAATTAAAATTGTATGAACCCACCATCGCTAATTTGTCATCGACAACCATCGCTTTAGAATGCATCGTTCTGTCTTCGATGTCCCAGAGAAAAATCTTCACACCGAGATCGAGCATATCGTCGAACCAATACGCTGTAACGATATAACTCAACGGAATATCGTCGGAATCTTCCGAGTTGGTCAATATCCGAATTTCAACGCCACGATTACGGGCAGCTTCTATCTCATCCACAAGCCAACCTGTCGGATTAAAATACGGGGCTTCTATATCAACCCGATGCTTCGCAATGCGAAGTGCAATCATAACAGCGGTGTTTATGTCAAAATCATCCTGAGCAGGCCTTTGGTCAATTGAGCGTATTGACAAATCTCCCGTCTTGCCAAGTTCGGGAAAGTAATTTCTGTCCCCAGATAGAGTTCCGCCAAGCGACTGCCAATCTCGCAGAAAATCGCTTTGAATGGTGGCAACCACAGGGCCGGTCAACAGAACATTGGTATCCCGCCATTGTCCGTGTCCGAGATATCGCAGGCCGAAGTTCATCCCCCCTACTATCGCCTGCTTGCCATCGACTATCATCATCTTCTTATGCGTACGATAATACATTTTATCGAAACCATCTATGTCAGGCGGAGAATAATATTTCACATTCACCCCGCCGGCACGAAGTTTGTCCACAAGTGTTTGACGTGATGTAAACTTCTGAGCTATCGGATCGACTATAATATTTATCTCAACGCCTTCTTTGACCTTGTCGATCAGCATTTGCACAAATTCCAGCCCCATATTTTCTTCGCGATTTTCATCATCATCAAAATCGAGCGTCTCTATGTTTATGTGATCTGTTGCGGAATTTATAAGATCGGTAAAAGCGTTATAAGAAAGTTGCCCATCGGGCAGTAGCTGCATATCCGAGTCCGGATCCTGATGACTATCGGTAAATTTATCGAGCAAGGTGTTTACATCTTCATTTGCGTCAATGCTGATTTTTTCGTCTATCGTATCGGGAACATCGGGTAGGCAGCCCACTTGCGACAAAAGGACAATCAACAGGAATAAAACGCCTATCAAGTGAATTATATGTGGTTTTCTATGCATCTATGATGCTCCGGTAATGAGCCTGGCTATTTTATCTGCTGTGGGATTTTCTATAACTCCTCTGTCAGTAATAATCGCATCGATTAGTTCAGCGGGAGTTACATCGAAAGCCGGATTCCAGACCTCAGCATCGGGGCGTGCAATTTTAGTCTGACCGATTTGCCTGATTTCATCACCATTACGCTGTTCTATGGGAATCTCCGAACCATCGGAAATATTCATATCAAAAGTAGAAACGGGAGCTGCTACATAAAAAGGAATTTTATGTTTTTTAGCGAGTACCGCAACGGAATATGTTCCTATCTTGTTAGCGGTATCGCCATTGGCAGCTATTCTGTCCGC
>WFQY01000399.1 GCA_015486815.1 Phycisphaerae bacterium
ACCCAAACAAACTCAGGCTGATTAGCTGATAAATCTTCTTTTCTGCTGTCCGTTTCTTCTGCGATTATTCCGTGCCGAGGAAACCGTTCGATGATTTCCGAAATGATTTTATCTTGCACCGCAAAATCCGCTTGCGTAACGGGGCTATTATCGGATTTTAGCTCCGTTTCGGTTCTGCCTATAAATTCTCTGCCAATCATAGCGCCTGTTTTGGCCAGGTCAGCAGCGAAATTCAGATAATATGTCAGCTGTTCTTTGTCCATTTGCTTATTACTACATTCAGAGAAATCACAATTATAATGTATTTTTTCTTTGATTGCACCTGAATTTGAAAAGTGTCCGAGAATATTTTTAGGGAAGATTAATCGCTTCGATACGTTTTTCCGCCTTTGGCGGAAAAACACTCAGCGACCGGGATTTTCGGGCGTTGAGTAGTCCCGCCCCGAAAGGGGCGGGGCGTATCGAAACGACTGTACCGAGTGTATTTGATTATCTAATCTACTGGAGAATATTCTCTCACATTCACAAATATTATTCATTATCGTTCTTGACATTTGCCTCGCTTGATGTTAGAAATTGTAGCATAAGTAACATTTTCAATTCACACAGTTAAGAGGAGATACAAAATGTTGACTAATCTTCTTGCAGTACCTTTCGGATTACCTTGGTGGCTTTGGTATGGCGTTCTCGTGATACTTGTGATTATTTTGATAGTTATGTATAGCAAGTATCGCAAACAGATGCAGTAAAGTGGCGGCATAGCCACCTCTTATTTTTCTTGTGTTTTTCTATTGTCGTACTCTATAGGAGTAATGAAAATGGCTGATGTTGTGATTTTTGAGGACGCAGGATTCAAAAACCTTTTACCTTTGGTCTATTGGCGGGCGGTATTCCAACTAAGGTGTGGCAAACGAAGCTTGCTCGAAAAAATTATTGAAGTTACCAAATCACCCAAACCGATTTTGCTTACCCGACCGGAATTGGCGGAAGTGGTTGCGGAACAAACGGGCTTTTCCGTCAATCCTCTACCCGAAACTTTTAAGGATTCCGTGCTTCTGATTAACGGCAGATGGCTGGCGAACAAGAAATTAGCAGACATTCCCGTCAATAGCTGTCTTAAAGCGGATGATACGATATTAGCTGCTAATATCCCATCAGAGTTAGCTCAAAAACTTTCACCTAATAGTCTTGCGCACGAAAATATTTTGGATACCGTTTTGAAAGGTTGCAAACCAATAGAAGCAGACAAAGACTTTATCATTATTAACTATCCTTGGGACCTTGTACACAATAACTCGGATGAGCTTGCACGTGAGTGTAACGATAATACCAAAGAAGGTAAAATTTATCCCGGCGTACATCTATTAGCTGAGGAAAACATTCATATAGGTGCTGATACTACGATAAAGCCAGGCTGCGTTATCGATGCGGAAGAAGGACCGATATGGATAGACGAAAATGTAAAAGTCCTGCCGAATGTAGTCATTCAAGGTCCCTGTTATGTTGGTCCGAAATGTTTGCTTCAAACCAACACACATATTCGTGAGGGTATTTCTATGGGGCCGGTCTGCAAGGTGTGTGGCGAGCTTGAAGAATCCGTAATTCAAGGCTACAGCAACAAGCAGCACTATGGCTTTTTAGGGCACGCGTATCTTGGGGAATGGATAAATTGCGGTGCCGGTATGACTAATTCCGATCTGAAAAATACCTATGGCTCGGTAAAAGTAATTTTGGATGGTAAAACGAAAATCGACTCCGGCAGTATGTTTGTTGGTGTAACGATTTCCGACCATAGTAAAATCGGCATTAATTCATCGTTTCCGACGGGTGCTGTCGTCGGTGCATCATCTATGATAGCCAAGGGTGGCTATGCCCCGAAATTCACTCCTTCGTTCAAATGGATTACCGACGATGGTGTGGCCGATTATGACCCTCAGCGAGCTGCCAAAGTAGCGGAAAGGGTAATGGCACGTAGAAATGTATCATTCACCGATGCCTACCGTAGATTATTCTTAGCTTTGCCGGAAATCACAAAAAAATTCGAAAATCAATAATTTCTCCGCGGAAGCGACACTATTGCGAATTTAAAATTTAACCGGAAATTGCGTTGAGTAATTCCTGCAATTTATCGCGTGTATGATATTGTCCCGTTTCCAGTGCTTTTGGCAGTCCCTGCTGAATTGTCTTCATAGCAGCTTCCTTATCGCCGAGCTTCAAATGCAGTCTGGCTTTCTGATAATATCCCGCAACGTAATTGGGATCAGCTTCTATCAGCTTTTCGAGATATTCTATTGCTGACGAATAATCATTACTGCTTGCATATTCCATCGCCAGACCGAATAACGCAAAACTATCGTTCGGATTCTGTTTCAACAGCTTCCGAAGCTTTTCTATGCGGTCGGTTGTCTGGGGCATATAACATACTCCTTGATTTATCTATCCGGGCCTGATTGGAGACGAGGGGAGTCGAACCCCCATTTCCGCGATGCGACCGCGGTGTGCTCCCATTACACCACGTCCCCGAAGCAATTTACAATTTTCAATTTATAATTTACAATTCGTAATTTGCAATTTATATTTATGCCCTGATTTAAGCTACCATAAATTATTTTATACCAGCTTCTTTTGCAAGAATTTTTGCCTTATCGGTTTTTTCCCACGTAAATTCCGGCAGATTTCTACCAAAATGCCCGTGTCGAGCCGTCTGTGTATATATCGGCCGAAGTAGCTTAAGATGTTTGATAATATCCGCAGGCTTAAGAGGAAAATGTTTCCTCACAAGTTCAACGAGTTTCTTTTCGGAAACTTTCGCTGTTCCCCGCGTATCTATCAATATGCTTATAGGCTCCGCAACTCCGATCGCGTATGCTATCTGAACCTCGCAAATGTCAGCTAATTTCGCAGCTACTATGTTCTTAGCAACATAACGAGCCATATAACTTGCAGAGCGATCAACTTTAGACGGATCTTTACCACTGAAAGCTCCGCCTCCGTGACTACCCCGACCACCGTAAGTGTCAACTATTATCTTTCTGCCTGTCAGACCACAATCACCGTGCGGACCACCAATCACAAACCGCCCCGTCGGATTTATATGATATTTAATTTTACCCTTGATATATTTCTTGGGTAATACCGGATTGATAACCTTCTCTATTATAACCTTGCGTCCTCTTTCCGTCATACAGCCGGCTTTATCGATCCAGCCTTTTTTCTTATATTCCGGAGCATCCGAGTATTGAGTCGAGCAAACAACCGTGTCTATCCTAATGGGCTTATTGCCATCATACTCCACCGTTACCTGAGCTTTACCGTCAGGCCTAAGCCACGGAAGAATCTTCTTTTCTCTGACATACGCTAATCTTTCACATATCCTATGGGCAAGATGAATAGGCATAGGCATAAGAGCAGCCGTCTCATTACAAGCAAATCCGAACATCAATCCCTGATCGCCTGCTCCCTGCTCTTTTTTCTTGGTAGCTGTTACACCCATCGAAATATCAGGCGATTGACGCTCGAGACATACCATTACCGTACAAGTCTTTGCGTCTAATCCGATATCCGAGCTTGTATATCCGATATCAGCTGCTGTCTTGCGAACAATCTGCGGAATATCGACAACCGCTTTGCTTGTAATTTCGCCAGCTACGATAATCGTCGTATTCTTTACAAGTGTCTCACACGCAACTCGTGAATTTTTATCCTGTGCTATCATAGCATCGAGAATAGCATCGGATATTTGATCTGCCAACTTATCCGGATGTCCCATCGTTACCGATTCGCTTGTAAACAAATGTGTTCCTGAGTTAGAATTACCAAGATTGATAGCCATTTTTTGTTTTCTCCTCATTATTTCGTTATTGAAAATGTGTAATTATTTTTTATATCTGATAACCGTTGACTTTCTTAACTTCATTAACTGCTCTTTTTGTATTGATTTACATCGTTTGTAATTCCTGTCGAAAATGATATTGGATGTATCTTGTTCTGCAAGATTACTATTTGCATTGCGATATATTATAACTGTTGCTTTTTCAGTTCTTAAGTCGAATTCTCCTGTCTTGGATACAGGCTCACGGACAAGAACATTTTTGTTAGCTTCTACCTGAAGCAAAATAGCTCCCGTATTAAAGTCCACTTCCGGCCTTAATTCGTGGAAGCCATCTGGCTGCTCATCATACGCTCTGGTTATTTTAGTATATCCGATAGACTGACCGGGATAAACGCTAAAGGTCTCTTTGCAAAGCCAACCTTTGTACCATTTATATATGGTTATCCGAGCACCTTTTCCGTCATCTGTAATATCCGTAACAAACAGATACATAGTCTTTTCTATCGTTACGGGTTTGGTATATGCCGACCATTCTCCGGGTATCCCCACGACCAGATTATAGTTAGGATCTTTCAGATATGGCTTATAGCCTGCCAGCGGATTATACATAACCACACGCATTCTATAGATATATGTTTTCCCCGGCTTCGGAGTAAGGTCAAACGCCCATATCTTGATGGTCTTTTCCGTCTTTTTGAATTCAGCAGCTTTTTTAACCGTTACCTGCTTCGGTGCAATCTGACGACCGACACCACCTGCTACGCCTGGCATTCCCGGCATAGGTCCCATACCGGGCGGCATCTCGCCAGGGCCATGTCCCATCGGACCACCAAATCCACCTTCGCCAGGAGCAGGCATCACCCCACCAAACGGTGCTGCCCCTCTCTGCCTACCTCTTACACCTGCACCTAAAGCTGGCCTACGAGCTATCCGCGTTCTTCCGCCTCTACCACCAAGAGCTCTTCCTCTTGCTCTTCCGCCTCCTCCACCGCCTCCTCCTCCGATAGCTCTGCCACCTCTACCTCTACCCATAGCTGCACCACCGCCGAGCCTTCCGCCTCTTCCTCTTGCTCCACCAAATCCTTCCATTCCCCCTCGCCCACCTGGACGCAGATTACGAGTACGAGTCGGTTTGACGGGAACTGGTTTTCTCCGAGGCATCTTGGGTTTAACGGATTTGGGCTTCTCTCCGGGCAGCAATGGCTCCGTCCATTCTTTTCCCGCTTTCACAGTAGGAAACACAGGCTGAAGTGCCTGACCTTCGAACATCTCCATATGTGTAAACAGATCATTTCTTATTTGTCTCAGCTCTGACATAGAGTTTACTTTTAACGGTTTATCGGGAGGTAAAATCAGCTGATCGCCATATAAAACCGGTACATCTTCCCATTTGCCTGTCTTACCGTTTGCATCTATTTGGGCACGTTGAAGTTCCACACGTATAAATATAGGCTCTTTTTCTATCTGGTCGGGTAGATTTTTCAATATTTTCCTTTGCTTTTCAAGGTCAATCTCTCCCGCGACTGTAACCCAGCTAATGTCCGATTCAGCTTCGGATGTCTTAAGGAATTTCTGCAATTCGGTATCATTGCTTAAATCGAGTGTGCTTCTCCCCTGAAT
>WFQY01000400.1 GCA_015486815.1 Phycisphaerae bacterium
CTTACCACTGAAATACGACCTTTGATAACGTTTGTATTCAGGCCTATCGTCAAATATGCCAAACGGATACAAATTGACAAACTCAACACCCTGCCGATCGAAATTCCAGCTGCCTTTAAGCTTCCCTCTAATATCCACGACATATCTGCCAAACTCATCCGACCAGAAAATCTTCGCTTCGTGCCAGCCGATGCCCTTCGAGAATGTTTCTTCTACTCGAATTGTAATCGTCCCGTCATTGCTATCCGAATAACTCAACTTCTGTTCATCGCTACATACATGCTGATCGTTAAGCCACCATACCAACGTCATTCTCGCACCCATCATATAAGGTGCGTGATAATATTTCGGAACGGAAGGAGCTGATAACTCTTCCGCTACGCCCCGCCAAAGGTCAAGCTGAAATTCTTTTTTATCGAGCAAAGCGACATATTTTTCACCATCCATCACCCAACTAAAACGCTCATCAACATCGCGCATATAAAATTTATGTTTGACCTTTTCCGATACAACTTTGTTGATATACTTTTTCAATCTGCCGAGGTTTTCCATTATTCTAATTCCTATGTTTAAACTTGCAGCATTTAGTCCTTAGCTTTTAGCTAATAGCTATAGACTAACAGCTTTTATCTTCAGCTAATAGCTACAGACTAATAGCTAAGGACTCTTCTAATACCCGACTGTAATCGAAGGAGTGATTTTTATTGCCAATTCCGCCGATTCTGTCGCGCTCAGAATTTTTATCGGTTTGGATGTTCCTTTCGCGATGAATTTTTGTTCAATTTCCGAGCCACGATGTTGGATTATCTTCGTCGGAATTTCCGTTTTGCCTTTTGCAAGCTGTTTTTGAAGCTCATCAATCAATATATTTACCTGCGGCATATATACACCTTTAATCAACTCATAACAATCGGTACGAAAATACGCTTGTAAATGCTGACCATTGTATTTCGCAAATAGCATATAATTTCGCACCTGTTTCGGCGAAAATTTATGCTGAGGAAATTCCTTTTCCGCCAATTTATGCTTACGGATAAGAGCAGCGATTGAATATTCGGGTCTATCATACAAAGGCGTTACGATTTTGGGGACGACTTGCATTATCTTTCGCAATCGCTTAGCGTGATATTCGAAAGCATCTTTGTTTCCTTCTTTAAGTGCCTTTACCATACGCACTATTTCGAGATTCGATTTGTGATGCAAAAGACATCTCGACCAATCGACCAGATCACGCTGATAAAGCTGATTATCCTTTAATGCGTCTTTGCATTTCAGTGCCTCTTGTAATACCTGTTCGATAAGCGGTATCATATAAGCCCGACGTTCAACATAACTTATCGTATGCTCATCTATTGGCAGCGGATGTTTCCAACCCGGCCGAAATTGATATAACGGGTCGCACATAATCGAATCGCGATAATGCCCGCTCATCAAATCTTCCGAGTCAGGCCCGTGAATCGATTGGCAGACCAACTGTAATGCTGGCATCATTGCGTTGACATTTTCCTTACCATATCGCAAACGTGCATATTCTTTGAGTATATCGGGCAGATGCACATCTTGCGGATTCCACATAAGTTTTCGCATAACAAAGAAAAACAACGGATTGTAAAGCCGTTGTTCAGGCCTATACCCTACGCCGTAAAAATTCTTCTTCGTTCGCAATACCGACATAACATAATGCACTCTGTTTATAACTCCGCCGATATATCCGAGTGGAAAACTATCCTGTCCGTAGTTGTTAAGAACATCAAATACCCAATGCTTGCCATACCAAAAATCGTGATATTCATATAGCGGTTCCTGTTCCGCTTTAAGGTCGAAAATGACAAGCGGGACATTTTTAGGGATAGCTTCCATCAATTTACGTGTCCGTGCACGTGTCCACGTTTTCCTATTGGAAAATGCCCAGCTACCGAGCACAAAGACATCGGGCTTGAAAATTTTTGCTAATTTCCCCATCGCCTTTGTGTAAGCTGCGACTATCTCCGCACGTTCTTTTTCGGTGGCAACCAAACGCCTTTCTGCCCAAGGCGATGGCATATAATATGCCCCAGTATCAACACCATAAGTGAGCTTACACGCATTTACCCGCATTATATTCATCTTGATAAACAGAGGCTCTGCCGGATGAACGTAAAATTTTCCACGATTGTCTTTGATTAGCCTAACCTTCGGATAGAGTTTCTTAAACTCACCAAGACGTTTCGGTGGCACATCGCCAAGCGACGTTACCATAAGAGGTCTAAGCC
>WFQY01000401.1 GCA_015486815.1 Phycisphaerae bacterium
ACGCCAGACAGGACTCAACGGATATGACGGATAAGACTCGACTCTGTCGAGTTCAAGGTCGAGCAATTCATTCAGTGCCTTTGTTCGCTGCTTCGGATTTTTTGTCCTGCGATATTTAAGCCAAGCATTCGCAATCTGCTCAGCCAACAGGTCTATATCGCTCATAGGCGGATGCTGCTGGTCATACAGTTTAAGCCAATCGTCCAATCCCCTTTCGATAAGACCCCGCCTGAACAATTCACTATCAAGCCGATAGTCTCTACCTTTAGCGAAGCTGCTTTTACCATTCCCCCCCAACACCACCAAAAAACATATTGCCACAAATATCTTATTCACTTACACCTTCTCTCTTCTTCAATCCGCAATCCTCAATCCGCAATCCGCAATTCTTCCCACCTTCTCCGCTATTTCACCCGCCAAATAGCTACTTCTTACGAAAGGTCCCGCAAAGCACGCCAAAAATCCGCAATTCTCTTTCGCCCAGACCGCAAGCTTATCAAACCACTCTGGCGGATAAAACTTCTGTACGGGATAATGTCTCTTTGATGGTGCAAGATATTGACCGACAGTAACTATCTGACAGCCAGCGTCCGCAAGTGCTTTCAACGCATCTCTGACCTGCCCATCTGTCTCGCCAAGCCCGACCATCAACCCCGACTTTACATAAATCTGCGAAAATTTATTTCCTACATACCGCAAAACATCAAGCGAACGCTGATAGTCCGCCTGCGGACGAATTTCCTCGCTAAGCTCTCGCACCGTCTCCAAATTATGATTAAAAATCGTCGGCTGCGCTTCACAAACCGCATCGAGACACTCGCTACGATTATGAAAATCCGGAGTAAGCACCTCTATACTCGCTTTCGGCACTTCTCTGCGTATCTGACGAATAGTCTCAGCGAAATGATACGCACCTTCGTCAGGCAAATCATCACGCGTAACCGAAGTAATCACCACGTGCCTTAATTTCATCTCACGAACAGCTATCGCTACTCGCTTAGGCTCATCCGGATCGAGGGCTTCAGGCATACCCTTATTAACCGCACAAAACTTACACCGCCTTGTGCAGTATTTACCAAGTATCATAAACGTCGCGGTACCTTCCGACCAACACTGCCCCAAATTCGGACACATCGCCGAACGACATACCGTATTAAGCCTAAGCTCGTCCAGCAACTTTCGCACCCGAGCATACTTTTCGCCCGCAGGCAAAGGCCTCTTAAGCCACTCCGGCAATCTTCTGCTACGTCTGCGCTTTACTTCCGCAACGCCATTTACATCATCAATCATAATCTAATTTTCTTTGCCAGCTGCTGACATCGTCCGCAGCTTCTGTTTCATCTTTTCACGTTTCTTACGATGTTTGAGCCTAACCATTCGTTTCTTCTTATTCACATCCAATCCTCCGAAAATAACAACATCGAATATAGTATTTTACTCACAACACCCCGCCCGTCAATCGATATATCATCTCGCACGCCCGACGAGTCGAGCGAACATCATGCACACGTAAAATATGCACCCCTTTATACGCAAGCAGCCCGCTTATCGCAAGCGTTACATCGTCCCTTTCGCTTACATCAAGGCCAAGCGTCTTACCAATAAAACTCTTTCTACTATGCCCTACCAATACCGGACAGCCAAGCTCATAAAACTCCTCTATCCTATCAATCAACGCATAATTATCCGCAAGCCTTTTTCCGAATCCGATTCCCACATCGATAATTATTTTCCCCCGCTCAATCCCCGCGTCAGTTGAAAATTCAATACGCTCCCGCAAAAATTCCTTCACTTCCGCAATCACATCTTCGTAATACGGGTCTTTCTGCATCGTCTCAGGCGTGCCTTGCATATGCATCAAAATCACAGGCACACCACGCTCCGACGCCAACTCCACAAGTTTCTCATCCGAGCGCAACGCACTTATATCATTTATAATACTCGCACCTGCATCAAGCCCTGCCCTCGCAACGTCAGCTAATCTCGTATCGATACTTATAGGCACATCAACTCGCTTAGCCAACTCTTCAATCACCGGCACAACCCTGCCTATCTGCTCATCAGCACCCACCGCCGCTGAACCCGGACGCGTCGATTCTCCGCCTATATCGATTATGTCCGCTCCATCGTCAGCCAGCGTTATCCCCCTTGCTATCGCATCGTCTTTCGAAAAGAATTTTCCACCATCACTGAACGAATCAGGCGTTACATTCAATATCCCCATAACAAGCGTTCTGCCTGTAAAATTAAGCTCCCGCCCCGCCAATTCGATTTTACCCGTAAATTTTACTCGCCCACTATCCATTCAACAATCCTCTCAGCTGCATCTGTCCGCACATCACCGAAACTCCCCCTCATCTTCACCAATTTCAAATTATCCGTCAACATCAGCGACAATTCCGTTTTCAATTCCGCTACCGTCCGCTCACCCGCACACCCGTCATCTTCGACAATAATTCCCGCCCCTCGCTCTGCCAATACTGCTGCATTTCTTTTCTGATGATTATCCCTGTGATACGGATAAGGCAGAAAAATCGCAGGCACCCTGCATACGCTAACTTCAGCTATTGCTATCGCACCAGCCCTGCATATTGCAAGGTCAGCAATCGACCAAATCAGCTCCATCCTATCGAAAAATTTCATAACCTTCACATCGATATTCCGCTCCGCATATATTCCCTTTACCCTCGTAAAATCATTTTCTCCCGTAAGATGAATTATCTGCCAGCTATCAGCAACATCACCGAATATTTCCGACAGCACCGCAGCAACTGCCATATTCAAACTTCTCGCCCCGCTTGACCCTCCGACCACAACAAGCGTCTTTTTATCCTCAGCCAAGCCGAATTCTTCCCTCGCCACTCTGCGATATTCATTCCGCACCTCATCATTCGCAGCGTCAGCTATCGATTTTCGCATCGGCACGCCCACCGCTTCTACTTGCTTTTTGAAAAATCGTGAACTTTCAGACCAATGCACAAAAATCTTATCCGTATATTTTCCGCACAATCGATTCGCTCGTCCCGGTACAAAATCCGGATTCAATATCGCAGTTTTAATCCCGTATTTGTGTCCTACTCTGACCCCCGCCACCGAGCCAAACCCGCCAAGCCCGACAACCGCCTGCACATCACTATGCCTATTAATATAATCTTTGATAACCCTTTCACTTTCGATAAATCTGCGCAGGAACTTTATAAAAGCAATAGGACTAACTCCGACAGGAACCACAGGCTGATACACAACCTCGCTGAACAAATCCCGATGCACCGAGAGGATTTTCTTATCGATATTTCTTTGCGTACATGCAAAATCCGAAACCACCCCTTGCTCTTGCAGATGCTGAGCTATTGCAATTCCCGGATAGATATGCCCACCCGTACCTCCGCCTGCAATAAGCACACGCATCAATCATTCTCCGTCATCATATTTTTTATCTTCGGACAGTAATATGTCTTGTCCTCATCAAAACGTCCGCCAACCGTTTCGAATTTACTCACTATAAAGTCCGGATATACCGTATATATTCGCAGCACCGCCGATTTACCTACGCCGATGGAATTAACATTTTCACCTATTTTATAATAATCTCTTTCGCTATTAGCTGACACATACAAGTCAACCCCGTACTTCCTCATCATTTTCAGAATCATTTTGCGAACCTGCTTATCCGTCAGCTTTGATGCCGACTTTTTTCCGCGTCCGTAACTTGACAAAGGTTTGCTGCCGAATACGCACACATATCGCGACCCCTTCGATCGCTTCAGCGTATCCTCAAGCCAGCTGATTTGTTGCTTATCCAATTTCTGCGTATCGATAACGATAAAAGCAACGCCCTTATCGGTAAATGCATAATACCGTCCGCCAATATTATGTGTGTCCCATTTACTTACAATCGGTTTGGTAGTAAATATAAAATCAGGCTTGCTCTTAAGCGAATCGATTGCCCTCAAAATCTGCCCGCCGACATCACCACTAATCTGTGCAAAGCTGAAAATCGGTTTATGTTTTTTGAAATACGAATCCGTAAGCGGAATTTTGTCTCGCACATTTCCATCAACATCTTTAACTGTCATATTCACATCATCGCCATCAACATCGACGATCGCATAGTGATAAAATTCCCCACCATATCCACGATAAATCGGAGCACCGCAAGTGCCCGCTATTATCTGCCAAACTCCTTTATGCAAGCTCCTATTATACAGATGTTCGTGCCCGTTGAAGACCGCTGTTACTTTATATTTCGTCAACAGCTTCCACAATTTGGCTTTATTTTTCGGATTTGCATCAAGCGATGAACCTTTATGCGGGCCAACCGGAAACGCAGGCTCGTGAAAGAACACAAAGACATACTTTTTCTTATTACCGATTAGCTGTTTTTCAAGCCAGGTGAATTGTCCGCCGGTGATTTTCTCAAATTCATCACCCGCCAAATCGCTATCGAGAACGATAAATTTTGCATTTTCATAATCGAACGCATACGCCAGATTCTTATACCCCACCGCTCCGTCAGCCGGCAATCCGAGCATGTCTCTGCATATTCGTTCTTGGCGAGCGGAATATCTCGCTTTACCATACACTTCGTGATTGCCTATAACCGGATACAATTTAATGCCCGCTTTTGCAAACGGTGCGACCGCTTTCTTCCACGTAGCAAGTTGATATTTAAGCGGCGTATATTCGCTTGACCCTAAAATCAAATCACCAACGAAGACAACAAACACAGGTTTATCTTCGATTGTCTTTGCTACGATTTTGTTCAACACACTTGACACTCCGCCGGGCGGTAGTCCTCTCGAATCTGCCATTACTGCAAACCGCCAAGCGAACGCACTGTTAGCCAAACCGCAAGCTACGCTCAGCACAACAATTATGCGTATAAAATTTAATCTTTTCATTTTTTACTCCTCTTCCTCACCACAGAGAACACAGA
>WFQY01000402.1 GCA_015486815.1 Phycisphaerae bacterium
ACGTAATCCTAAGACGCTTAAAACCGATAAAATTTCCGTGCAAAGAATTCCTATTGGTCAGCCGGGCGATTACAAACCGTGTATAGCTAAACTGCCAAACGGTGAATTGCTTTTGGTATTATTTCAGATGAACAAGCTTGATTGCACAAAACGTCTGTGGGGACGTGATGTGCAGATGATGCGAGAAGATATTCTCTTGTTTCGTTCGCAGGATGGTGGGATCAGTTGGTCTGAGCCGGAAATATTACCGATTTTGGGGCGCGAGCCTTATTTCTCGATTCTATCCGACGGTACGATTCTGATAACCGTACATCTGCTCCAGCAGGATGTTCGCAATGTATGGAATTATACCCGTGCGTTTATTCATCGATCGACCGACGGTGGTCGAAGCTGGCTGACGATACCAACAGAGCCTGAAGAGTTCAATTTCGCTGAAGGTACGCAGGTTTGTACGACGCGCAATATTCTTGAGCTTAACGATGGCTCACTTATAGTTGGCACATCGCCCGCTCCGCCTTGCAAAAATTATATCTGGCGGAGTTTTGATAAAGGTATAACGTGGAATGAGCAATATCCATCGCAACTTGAAGGTGTAGGCGAAGATTATCCGTATTCCTTCTTTGGCGAAGGGATATTTTTTCAGGTAGCTTCCGGAAAGATTTATCTGATTCAACGCATCGAGCCCGCATATTTTGCAAAGGGCGATAGTAATTATCAAATTCCCGAAGGCTACAGCGACGAGTATGATAAGATGATATTGTTTTCTTCTACCGATTTTGGGCATAGTTGGCAGCAGGAAGGCGATTTTGGCGGAATGTGTGAAATGTATCCTGCGGTGCTGAGACTAAACGATGGCCGATTGCTTTTGACCTTTACCGTTCGTGCAAGGAATAACGAGCCTCTTGGCGTCCGCGCTGTTTTAGGGAAAGAAACAGAAGACAGCTTCGAGTTTGACTTCGAGAATGACAGGATTATGATAGAGACAAAAACGCCTATGGATCTGCCAAGTGGCGGCGGTTTCGGACCGACAATTCAACTCGACGATGGTACACTAATAACGAGTTATTCGTATAGGACAGATAAGGGCAACGAGAGTTTGCATTGCGAAATTGTTCGTTGGCGACTGGATTAGATAGGACGGATAGCTAATGAGAAAACCATACAAATTCACAAAATCGAAAAGGCTATGGACCGAGGCGTTGAAGTACATAGCTGGCGGAGCGACGAATATGCGTCGTCCGCATTTTGATGAGTGCCCGATGTTTTTCTCGAAGGCAAAGGGCTGTCGAATGTGGGATGTCGATGGTAATGAGTTTATCGATATGTATTGCAGCATCGGGCCTATAACGCTTGGCTATGCTTATAAACGCGTCGATGATGCTGTTCGTGCGATTATGAAAGATTCTTTTCAGTCGGATATGAATCATCCCATATCGATTGAATTAGCAAAGCTGCTTACGGAAATAATTCCTTCTGCCGAGCAGGTCAAATTCGCGGTTACCGGCACCGAAGCAACGATGGCAGCTGTTCGTATTCCGCGATTGGTTACAGGCAGAAAATACATCGCACGATTCGGATATCACGGCTGGTCTGATATGTGGTTTTCCGGAACGATAAAGACCAATGGTGTGCTTGAAGACGCACATAAATTTGTTTTAGCTTTTGATGGCACTGCTGAGGGACTTGAACGGCTGTTCAAAAGGAGCAAAAAGAAATTTGCCTGTGTTATTTTATGCCCCGCAGATACCAAGCCGTTTACAAAAGAAAATTTTCAGTCCATCGTTGATATTGCTCATCGGCACGGTGCGCTTGTGATTTTCGATGAAGTCAAGACGGGTTTTCGAACCTCACTTGGCGGAGCTCAGGAACTGCTCGGAGTTACTCCCGATTTAACGACATTGTCAAAGGGTATTGCAAATGGATATCCGATATCAGCTGTCGTTGGTAAGGCGCAATATATGAAATATATGCCCGAAACGCCTAACTCCGGTACGTTTGCGAATTCCGGACTCGGAATGGCAGCTGCCCTTGCAACCATTACCGAAATGAAGGAAAAAAATGTTCCCGCACATCTGAATAAAATGGGTCAGCGGTTTATCGATGGGCTGAACGAAATATGTGAATTATACAATATGGATAATGTTATTGCGTTTGGCGATCCTGTAGCTTCGATGCCACGCCTTGCGTGGAAAGACGAAAAAGGAAATCCGGTCTGCAATGCAATCTATAATGATGAGCAGAAATATTTCTTCTCGCAATGCTATCGATACGGATTGTTCTTTCATCCTTGGCAC
>WFQY01000403.1 GCA_015486815.1 Phycisphaerae bacterium
GCTTTAAGAGCGTCGATTTCGTTCGGATATTTCGAACCTCCAAGAGTCAATATCGGAGCGGCACAGCCTGCAACCGTTTCTTCAAATTCAATCGTATGAAACGTCTTTATCACATCGGTGTTGAGTTCCGCCAATATTCGAGAGCCTATGCGAATCTCATCTCGCATCTGCTCGGCAGATAATTTAGTTTCGTCAGCGGGAAAATACTCCCCTATTACCGGCACACCGAGTTTATGCGCTTCGTTACAGAGTTTCGAAAATATTCGAACATTTTCCGCATCGCGTTTTTCGCTTCCCGTCTGTAGCGTCAGAGAAATCAACACAACATCCGCCCCGAGATTAAAGGCTTGTTCGGGAGAAAACGCTTCGACTGTTTCCGCTTGATTGTACCGCCAATTAAAGCAATATGTCGTCGCCCAATTGATTCGCGTTATTATCAGAGGCGATTTTCTGTCGCGCACGATTTTATCGCCTATATGCTTAAGTGTACCAACCGACATCAAAACGCCATCGATATCGGGCAGAATTTTTTCAGGCAGCGACCCGATATCTTCCATACCAGCGATCGGACCGTCAAACATTCCGTGATCCATCGCAACAATTACACATTTCCCATTTGTAAACAGTCTTCGCAATCTCAAATTTAGTCCGTTCATAGATTTTCCTTTCTCAAGCAATCACTATATTTATTGACATTTTCTCAAGTTTCCTTTTTATCCGCTTGTCAAGCCCACTATCGGTGATAATCATTTTATATTCTTTCGGGCTGATGATTTTACACATCGCATTTTTGTTGAACTTTGAGCTATCGACAACGGGAATTACCTTCTCGGAAATTTTCGCCATCATTACGTCGAGATTTCTCACCCTCAGATCATTCGTATATATCACACCGTCAGTCCCGACAGCATCTGCGCCCATAAATGTAATATCTACCCGAAACATATCCAAATTTTGCTCGGTAATAGGCCCGTGCAGATCGGGCGAGCCGTCGCGAAGATAGCCACCCAACAAAATCAATTCTATGTTCTGGTCAAATTGCAATTCGGATACAACAGCTAACGAGGTCGTGATAACCGTTATTCTTCGTTTGCCTTTTAACGCTCGTGCAATCTCAAGAGTAGTCGTACCCGTATCGAGAATAATAGTTTGGCCGTTTTCGATAAATTCGATAGCTTTCTTTGCGATAGCACGTTTAGCTTGTAGATTTTTCTGGTATTGCGATTTGAATGTAAATTCAAAAGTCAGCCGCTGAGCGGAAGCTGCTCCACCATAGGTACGAACAACTTCGCCACGCTCTTCCAAAACCGCAAGATCACGCCTTATCGTCATCTCGCTCACATTAAGCGATTTTGCAAGTTTATCTATCTCGACTTCACCTCGACGCGCAAGCTCTCTGCGGATATGATCGATTCGCTTTTGCGGTGTAAAATTTATCTTAGGCACTATTCCGCTCCTACCACACACAAGTCCCAGCCGGCTAACCGAGTTAGCTTCTCGAACATACCCAACGAATCGACATATATCATTGCAAGATGATGAGAACCACCCGCATACGCATATTTGTTCAGCACATCCGTTACCTTAGGCATATCAGGCTTGAATATTGCGCGAGGACCTTTGATTTTAGGTAAGTGTTCGTCGATTACGGTGCCAGCTATTACCGTCAATTTGCCCCCGCCTGTTTTGTCAGCGTTAAGATTAACGATTGCCGTTGAGCCTGACTTAAATTCGAAATCACTGACAGCAAACTCCGCTTCTATTTTGTCGTTGAATTTGCTTGCGATAACTCTCGGTCGGCTTCGAGCGATATTGATATTTCCCTCGCCCCAATGCCTTAAAACCAGACGATCATTCGCATAATCAACCGAAAATATCTCGGTAAAGGTAACCTCATTGCTTATTGCAAGCAGTCCCCTAACAAGCATAGCGGTGATAAAATCACCCTCGCCACCATATCCGACGTTTTCACTCATCAGACGTGAAGCTGCTATATGCAAACCGTCCGCAATATCAGGATGATTTGCAAGCGTAAGAAAGTTTACCCCGACAGCTTTACTGTCTTTCTTCGATATAATTTTGCGCAAAGCGCATTCATTACGAGCAGCTTTTTCCAACATCTCACCGCTAACATCGTTAGCTATCGTGAATTGCTCTTTATATGTATCTAAAACGCCGGTAATATCGGATTGTGAAATGTTTTTCAACGATTGAGCAAATTCATCAGCTGATACTCTACTGATATTCAAATTCATTTTTTCAACGAATTCCGCATTGTCAACTTGCAGGTCAAGCATATTTTCAAACCATCCGCCAATCTGCAGCGGATTTGACTTTTTCATAGCTTGCAGAATTCTGCCCGCCCTTGCCCATTCGATTAGCTCGGTAATAAAACTTTCTTGCTGATAGTGGCCGTGAATTACGCCGAACGGCACATCGTTTTTTTGCAAAATATTTGCAACATCCTGCGTGCCGTGTACACCATGATTGAGCGTCAATGTCTCAGCGTCGAATTCTTCGGGTATTACTTCGTACATCTCTTGTATCGGCCAAAGCAAAATCGGCAAATCGACATCTTTAAGTGCGTTATATATCACCCCGCTTTCGCAATACGAAATATTGCCTATTACGAGAATATCAACATCTTGTTTTTCGAGTTCAACTATGGCGGATTGTATTTGCTCAACGGTAGATGATACATCAGAGGCGACAGCTTCCACTTTATAGTCCGCAAATTGTCCAATGACTTTATTCGTAATCCGGTTTAGTTTTTCTCTCAGCGATGGTATCAATCGTTCATAGAGAGATATCATCACCGGTACAATTCCGATTTTTACGTTATCGCTGACCATTTATTTATTCCTTTCGCATTTACTTATTTCTTTCGGGTGTAATAACAGACATTTTCATTTGCTTTAACAAATCATTATTTGGGAACTTACCAATGGTGATATAATAAGCCAACCTCATTGCTCCGTAGGCAGCGAGTTCGGGAAAATCAATTACCTCAAGCGTAAGATTGCATACATCAGCTATGATTTCAAGCCATTGTCGGTTTTTAGCTGCTCCGCCCATTATGATAAGTTTTACGATTGTCCGTTTTTGAAGTCGGGAGATTTTCTCGATACGTTTCCGCAATTCGTCAGCAGCTGACATCATAAATTCTTTGATAGCGGGATATTTTTCGAGCTTATTATCAATCTCGTCGAAGGATATACCCGTCTGTTCGACGAGCTTATGAAATCTACCTCCGATTTCGCCAAGCGATGTAATATAGCCATATCCGTTTTCCGTAACGAATCTACCCGGCGCTATTAAGCAATCGTCAAAATCATATACTGCCCTATCAGCTACTCCGTCGATAACCCACGCAGTACCAGCGGAAAGCGCCAACTCATCGCTAATATTTTCAAATCCGCAGCCAATCGTTACCGCATACTGATCGTGCATACTGCCTGCGATACCACATTCGATACCATCTATCATAATTCCATCTATCCGTATATTGTCGCTTGACGTTACACGGGGTAGCATCTTCGCCGAGATGCCAAGCCAATCTAATATTTCCTCGATATATTCGCACGCGGTAAAATCGAACAGTCCCGAAATTTGTGTATTAGTATAGTCAGCGATAAATTCCTTGTTAGCATTCGCAAAAATCCATTCGGGAATCTGTGCTATCCGACACAGCTCTTTTCGATTATTTTTGTTTTCATCAATCCACTGTTTTAATTTCACCACCATCAACCAACTCGCCGGCTGCCATCCAACTCTTTTATAAAAATCCTCTTTCGCAATTAACTCTGTCAGCTTATCAACGTATCGTTCGTCAGCTAATCCCGTCCACGAAAAGCCCTTGTCAATCGGACTATTCTTAGAATCAAGACACACAAAACTTCCGCCCTGAACGGATATTCCGCAAACGAGTTTTTCTTTTCCGAGAGGATTATTTTGCAAAAAATATTTTATAGGCTCATAAAACTGATTAAGCCAAACCGATGCATCTATTCTGCTCGAAAGGCAATCTCTGCTAAGCGGTATATTCACTTTGTCTATCAGATTAAAGTTTTCATCCGCGAAGACCGCTTTCGTATTGGTTGTACCTATATCTATGCCACAAAACAGCATAAAAAAGTCCTGTTAAAATCGAACATTTTATATCATCGTATAAC
>WFQY01000404.1 GCA_015486815.1 Phycisphaerae bacterium
AGACAGATATATGATAAACTCTATTATGATCTGAAAGAGGAATTTCCGATTTTGGCAAACCTTACCTGAAAGGCAGGTGTTATATGAAAAAAATTGTCATTCCGATATTAGCCTGTGTAGTGATATTCTTTTCCGCAAACTTCCTTTATTCCCAACGCTACCATTCCAATAAGCAGGTAGTTGTTCACCTAAAAGACGGTGGTTTTGTCAGAGGTTGGGTCGTTACAAATCGCAAGGGCAGGCAATCTATCGTAGATTTGGATGGCCAGTCAACCGAACTTACAAACGATGACGAAATTATCAACATAGCGACGCTTGAAAAGGAATTTAAAAAATATAGCAGAGATATCAGAAGGAAGAGAGAAGACAAAACATCGGAATATCTCAAACTTTTGGACTGGACTAAAGAGCGTCAGCTCTACGAGCTTGCCCATCAACTTGCTCCGAAAATTATCCGCCGAAATTCTTCCAATCCCGACCCTAAAGTGCAACAGATTTTAGAGTGGTCAGCTAAATATCTCAAACTCGCTCGTTCGGTCAAGCCTCCGCAAAATGAAGGATGGACGAAAGAGGATGTCCAGAAAATCCGATTCGCACTGCTGCCTACCGATACAGTTGTCAAGGGCATTCGCATAAACTTCAGACACAATCTGATTAAAAAATTCATCGATGATATGAAGGCACAAGGCGTTTTTACTACGAACGAACAAGTAAGGCAGTTTACTAATAAATCACGAATCGAACAGGCACAATTCATCAAAAAGCAGACAGGCAACAAATATCAACCTGATATCATAATAGCCACCGACCCGCCCGTAATGCGTGAATTTCGCCGTACCGTCGTCCCTCTGCTGACCAGAACCTGTGCCAATGCAAAATGCCACGGCGGAAACATATCCGAATTTAAACTCTTTCCGAATACAGCGAACGTAGTTAATATGTATGCTAACTTTTATTTGCTCGACACTTATAAAGCTGATCAGGGAAGGATAATAAATCATCAACAACCAACCGCTTCGCTTCTTCTGCAATATCTGCTGCCAGCTTCACAAGCAGCAGAGGGTTTCACGCATCCTGTAAAATTCAAGACACCGATAAGATTCAAAAGAGATGTAAAATATCAGCGTATATTGAAATGGATCGAATCGCTACCTCAAGATTCGATAGATGTCCTGCTCGAAGAGAAATCAGCTCAACCGCCAACTACGCAAAATACGCAAACACAATCTCAAAACACAAAATCAACCAATTAAGTCTTTAGCTATTAGTCTGTAGCTATTAGCTAAAAGCTAAATAGCTAAGGACTAAAGACTGAATTTCATAACCCTGCACCGATGAGCTTGTAAGTCAAACGAGATTATCCCCGAAGAGTCGCAATTTATTTTTTCGTTCGTCCATATGTCGATTATTGATTTGACCTTCTCCGTATCTATATCGCACGCTTGAGGCTCAAATTCGTAACTCTGCTGCGATTCCGTCCAGTTAAATATTCCTACGAGATATCCATCGCCGGTTTGACCTACCCATATTGTCGGAATCTCCTCATCGGAAAACAGATCTATCGGATATGCAGGAGATGCCAAAACATTATCCGAAACTTTGCTAATGATTTCACGCCCGTTGCGATTAAGCGTTAGTAAATTATCCGACAGTATAACATCGCCGCCAGCTAACATAACTATGCTCGCCCATGTTATAACTTCATCGATATCCATTTCTCTGCCACCAAACCAACTTACTCCCGCAGGATTAGGATTGAACGGCCGATTGAATCTGTCATCATCGCTCGTTTGTTTAGATCTGACAATCAGAAAATCAGGATCATTATTCCATATATGCCCCGCCCAGAATCTGCCAGCTATCTCAGCTGCATTGCGCTTTACATGTCCCCAAAAATTATGTATATCCGCACATATCCGAGCTCCGTCAACAAATCCGCCAGCTGACTCAACCGAATAACAGCCACTCATCAGATAGGTATCTTGTCCTATCGCTTTTCTGATGAGCGCAACCGATTCCCGCAAAGCATTCTGAAGCCCTCTACCATCATAAAAGCTCCTGCCTTTTTCGATGGCAAAAGTAAAGTCTATCTTAAAATACTCAAATCCGATATTCTTCAATCGTTCGAATACACTTTTGATATATCTTTTCGTTACGGGATGTGTCGGGTCGAGCACAAACACCGAACCACAAGAATATTTTTCGATTACCAACTCGCCATTTTCATTTCGCAAAAGTGCCTCCGGATGCTCCCTTGCAATAAGCGAATACATATGAACCGTATATGGTGC
>WFQY01000405.1 GCA_015486815.1 Phycisphaerae bacterium
ACATTAGCTATTGCATTTTTCGTTTCTGTCAATAAAATCAAATGTTCTTTTGGAAATTTTATCAGGGAGCAGAATATGATAAGAATCCTAATAGCGGACAAACTCGACCAAACGGTGGTTCAGGATTTACAGGATAAAGAAGGTCTGGAAGTTGATGTTAAGACGGGATTGTCGGAAGATGAGTTGGCGGAGATTGTCGGCAACTATGATGGGATGATAATTCGTTCGGGCGTTAAAGTAACAGCTAAGGTGCTTGCCAACGTTGGCTCTCTGCGAGTTATTGCGCGTGCCGGTGTCGGAGTAGATAATGTTGACCTCGAAGCTGCCACCAAGGCGGGCGTGCTCGTTATGAATACTCCCGATGCTAATACGATATCGACAGCTGAGCATAGTTTCGGTATGATGCTTGCGCTCGCTCGAAATATCTGCCAAGCGTGCAACGATACCAAAGCGGGTAATTGGAATCGCAGCAAGTTTGTCGGACGTCAGCTTGCGGGCAAACAACTCGGTATTATAGGACTCGGACGAGTTGGAAGGGCGGTAGCGGAACGGGCGTTGGCGTTTAAGATGAATGTCTGTGGTTATGACCCATTATTTACCGATGAGAACATTTTCGAGGGAAAGGTAAAACTCATTAGCGATCTTGATGAGCTGGTAAAGACATCTGATTTTATTACGCTTCACACTCCGCTGACAGAGAAGACACGAGGAATGATAGGTCCGGAGCGGCTTGCTATGATGAAACCAACCGCTTTTATCATTAACTGCGCACGTGGAGGGCTTATCGATGAGCAGGCGTTGGCTGAGGCGGTAAAGGAAAAGAAAATCGCAGGTGCAGCTGTTGATGTCTTCTCGAAAGAACCGCCCGAAGAGCTTGAATTGATGAAGGTTGACAATATAATCGTTACCTGCCACTTGGGTGCTTCTACCAAAGAAGCTCAGCTTGCGGTAGCCAGCGATGCCGCCAAGGGGCTATTGGATTATCTTCAGCACGGAACGATACGTTCTGCTGTCAATGTTCCTGGCCTACCTGCAACCCTTACGACGAAGGATAAAGCAATTCTCGACCTTGTTCAGCGGATGGCTGCTTTGCTTGCACCATTGGCAGGTAGTGGAATCAAATCGCTTCAGGTAACAGCTACGAGCAGCAAACTTGAGAATATCCTGCCGTTACTTCTGCGGACAGCTCTCGTCCATACGCTTAAGGGATTCTTCGAAACTTCGCTGAATGTTATAAATGCGGAATTAGCTGCTAAGACGAGAAATATACAAACCGCTTATTCCTGCAAAACCACACGCGAAAGTGATGCGGAGCATATCCTAATCGAAGTGGAATCTGCTGACGGAAGGCATAATATCGAGGGAAGGATTAGCACCGATGGGCTGCCAACGATATTGAATATTGATGGCTATCGTATGCAAATGGTGCCCGAAGGTATAATGGTAGTATTGGTCAATGACGATGAGCCCGGAGCTATAGGTTTGGTCGGCACAACCTTCGGCGAGCATAAACTCAACATTGCAGACCTAACACTATCGCGGAGAGAGAAGAAGGCTTTGATGGTATTCAAAACCGACGAAGTACCTCCTGATGAGCTATTGGAAAAACTCAGAAAAACCTCTCCACCGATAAGAATGGTAGCGAAGGTTGAGCTTCCACCTATTGAAGGCGTCAGACCGGTAGGGTGAAATTCACAATAAATTTGATGTCAGTGCTTCCGTTGCTTGGGGGTCGGAGCTTTCGATAACGGAAAACTTCGATGCATATTGACGCAACGGACCTAACAAATTCGTAGAAATGGTCAGCTCGATATTAGCTTTGCTGTCGAAAAATTCCGTATTGTGAATTTTTGTATGTGTCTTGAGAAAGCTCATAAGTTTTCCCGCATCGCAATCGACGGTAAGCGTAAGATGCACCGCTGGTTTATGATAATACCATCTTACACGCTCGGTGAGTTCTTCGAGTCCCTCTCTTTTGAAAGCGGATATTGCTATGCCGGCTGGGCAGTGCTTACGCAGTACCCTAAGCGTAGCTTGTGGTTCGTCGAGACGATCAATCTTATTGAATACGGTAACGATATTTTTTTCACTACATCCAAGCTCATCAAGCACCGATAGTACAGTAGCTATCTGATATTCCGCTTTCGGGTCGGAGGCATCGACTACGTGTAAAAGCAGGTCAGCGTTGATAGCTTCCTCGAGCGTCGCTTTGAACGATGCGATGAGATGGTGAGGCAGATTTCTGACAAATCCGACCGTATCCGAGAGCAACGCTGTTCGTCCCTGTCCTAAAGACCAACGGCGTGTGCGGGTATCGAGTGTTGCAAAGAGCTTATCTTCGACATAGACGTTAGCACTCGTCAGCGCATTCATCAGTGTACTTTTACCTGCGTTTGTATAACCGACAAGACATACCGTAAATTGGTCGGATCTGCTCGATACTTCACGAAGTTTTCGTTCGTCTATTTTCTTTAGCTCGCGTTTAAGAATATCGATTCGTTTACGTACCAATCGACGATCGACCTCGATTTGTTTTTCACCGGGCCCACGTGTGCCGATACCGCCTACGACTCCCGCTCCGCTTGCACCTGCCGCTCCTGCGATGCGTTCAAGGTGTGTCCACATATGGCGTAGGCGTGGATACGTATATTGTAGCTGAGCGAGTTCGACCTGAAGTCTCGCTTGTTTGCTTCGTGCGTGTGTCGCAAAAATGTCAAGAATAAGCTCGCTTCTGTCGAGTACTTTGCAATTTACTATCTCTTCGATATTGCGAATTTGCCCGGGCGTAAGGTCATTGTCAAAAATTACCACCTGTGCCTTATGCTCTTTAACAAGCCTGGCCAGCTGATTGATTTTTCCCCGACCGAGATAATACGCAGGATTAATAGAAGACCTTTTCTGAATTAATTTTGCGACTATTTTCGCACCCGCTGTCTCCGCAAGTGCCTGCAGCTCGTTCAAATCATCGAAATCAGCGTTAGTATTTGGTAGCTGCAACGCTACCAATATTGCCCGTTCCGCTCTGACCGAAAGGTCTTCTCGCATTGTCTTCGACAATAAAAATTCTCCTGTAAATGGTTTCCTCACATATGTTTCCTATATACTAC
>WFQY01000406.1 GCA_015486815.1 Phycisphaerae bacterium
ATGTATAGCTTCGATATTAAATTTGCTTATGACTTTATTTCTGCCTGCCTGTCCGAATTTTTCTCTGAGAGTTTGGTTATTCAAAAGTTTTTCGAGAGCATCAGCCAATTCCGCAGGACTATCGGAACTGACAAGAAAACCGGTCTCACCTTCAGCTATAAGTTCGGGATTGCCACCTACGCTTGTTGCAACAACGGGTAAGCCCATAAGCATTGCTTCCAATATTGCGATACTGAACGCCTCGGAAACACTTGTGTTTATCATAACGTCAGCTATCGATAATATCGAATATACGTCAGCTATTTGTCCCGTGAAACGAATATACTCATTTAAATTCAACTCATCGACAAGGGCTTGACATTTTTCCTGTTCGACGCCTGAGCCAACAAACAGCATATATGCATATTGTTTTCTGTCGATTAAAATTTTCATCGCTTGGATAGCTAATTGATGATTTTTGACGGATCGAAAATTGCCAATGTGAGCGATTATAGGCAGCTCACGATTTAAAGATAACGAATCCTTGGCAATTGGCGTAACTTTTATATCGGTATCGATGCCGTTATAAA
Organism: Phycisphaerae bacterium; assembly: GCA_015486815.1. Lineage (GTDB taxonomy): Bacteria > Planctomycetota > Phycisphaerae > JAAYCJ01 > JAAYCJ01 > S014-18. The sequence continues at coordinate 570 of WFQY01000406.1, forward strand.
TTACCTCGATTTTGTCAGCTGGCAGATTTTCGTTTTCGATAAGTGCGCGTTTTGTAAATTGACAGACAGCTGTGATCGCTGATGTTTGCGAGAGTAATAAGCGATTTATGAGTTTTCGTTTTTTACTGACGATGTCGGGAAAATGTCTGCCGTGCTCGGTAAATATCAACCTGCCCCGCTGGGTTAACAATCTTGCAATAGCTGAGTAGAAAAAAGGTGTGTATTGGTGTGCATGAATGATATCCGGTTTGTTTTGCTGAATAATCTTAGCTATCTTGAATATCTGCGAAATATCAATTCCGCTTTTTCGGTTGGTACAATAAACTTTTATCCCTCGCGAGATAAGTTCGTCGGCGAGCTGACCTTGCTTATCGAGACAAACCACCTGCGCATCGATCGTATCGGTATTTTTGCAGATTAGATCATAGACAAGTTTTTCCACGCCAGCTCGTTCGAGTGTATGCAAAATATATAAAACACGAATCATCGTCGATTGTTTTCTGTTTATACCAATACGCCGGAGCAGACGCTACACGGTTCGCCCTGTCCGGAAGAGACCGGTATGGTAAAGCTTCGCCGGGCATGCCTGTACGTTTGATTGTTCCATATTTTGCGGAACGGTTCGTCAAAGACATTTCCCATAGTCCACTTCGGATTAAACACGCCACAACAGACGGTAACATCGCCGTTCCAGTTAATCACCGTTCGCTTCCAAGGCCAATTGCATTTGAATACCTTTTGCCTTATTGCGACTTTGTCTTTTAGAAATTCGCCATTGCCTCTATACCATTGTGCTATCCATTTATTATCTTGTGGCAGCCACTGCTGTTTGATTTGCTCAGCACGCTTAACTTTCTGTTCGTATGGCATATCAAGCTCGCTAAGATTTTTATCTCTGCCGACGAATCGTAAATTCAAAGACGCGGTAGTAAATACGGGAACGCAACCAAGCTCATCAGCGAGCTTTGCGAATTGTTCCACTTCGTGTTCATTGTGTCGGGTAACAACGAAAAACATTCGAACGACGGGTTTATTCGTCCCCAATCGTCGCTTTGTTTCCTGAATGTTCCGTATTTTTGCAATTACAGCATCGAAACTTTTGTTAGGTTGATATTGCTCATACGTCTGCTGAGAAGCGGAATGGACAGAGCAGTTAAGCATATCAAGCCCCGATTTAATCATTCGTTCGGTATCGTTATTTTCTATGCTAAACGAATGCAGATTGGTCGATAGATACGTCCATATTTTCTGTTCGTGAGCATATCGTATCATATCATATATTTCGGGCACAATAAGCGGATCGCCCCAGTTCGACAAATCGAGTACATACGTATGGCGTTTTATCTGCTCGATTATTTGCTTGAAGCTATCGAAAGACATTTTCCCTTTTTCTCTGCCAGCGAGCCCCATACCGGTTGGGCACAATCGGCAGGCGCTATTGCATATATTTG
>WFQY01000407.1 GCA_015486815.1 Phycisphaerae bacterium
GTACCAAAGATGTCGTGGACGAGATAAAACCCGATGAATCAGACAAAGACAAATCAGACGAAGGGGAATAATCTTTCCGAAATGCCGGATGACTCGAAAGATGACCTTAATGAGCAGGGTAAAACGTTCAGCGAACATTTGGAAGACCTACGGTGGGTATTGATAAAATCGATAATCACGTTTGTTATTGCGAGCATAATATGTTTTTATTTTTCCAATGTTATGTTTGATGTTTTAAGACGGCCTCTGGTGGAAATGCAACAATATATGAAAAGCTCGCAGATGATAGAACTTCGTGCGTTGCATCCGTCGGAGGCATTTTTGATGAGCCTGAAGATAGCATTCGCTTCGGGATTGATTTTGTCATCACCGGTGATTTTGTTTTTCTTTTGGCAATTTCTTTCGCCAGGTCTTACCGATAGAGAGCGAAAACTGGCACTGCCAGCTTTTGCATCGGGTCTGATATGCTTTTTGGTAGGCGTGGGATTTTGCTACTTTGTGATTTTGAAATTATGTCTGCTGTTTTTCTGGAAATACACGGTGTCGATGGGAGTCAAGCCCGAATGGACAATAGGCAATTACATTTCGTTTGTTATCACATTGCTGATTGCGTTCGGTGTAACATTCGAGATGCCCGTGCTTAGCTCGCTATTGGCTCGTTTGGGATTGGTCAATTCGCGTATGCTGGCATCGAAACGGGGATATAGTATTCTGGCTATTTTCATATTAGCTGCTATTCTGACACCGCCCGACGTATTTTCGCAAATCCTTCTTGCGTTACCTATGATAGGTCTATACGAAATTTCAATATTAGCTGCTAAAGTGATGGAATCCGACTCGAATGCGAATGCCAGCTGATAGTATGCTTACTCGCCTGTGCCGGGGATAAGGACATATACCCTGTCCAGAGCGGTTTTGGGTATGATCGGCTGGATAGTCAAATCTGCAAGCAGCCTATTGTCCGTGCGAATGTTGATAGCTGTTACCGTGCCTATCACCATAGGAGTAGGCAGAAAGAATTTTTTATATTCCTCCGGAATGACGAAGTCGCCGACCTTTACTTTATGCTTTATAGGCACCATATCCGCTATCATTTTTTTTCCGTCTTTCGAGCCTTCCAATCGGATACGAGCAATGGTTTTTGTGCGGTTATTCTCAAATCTGACTACGAAAGCGGTGAATTTCCTATCATACGCTGACATCAATTTTACGCGTGCGGTGTATGGGCCTGGCTCATAAGCGATAGTACCTATGAGAGTTCCGCCAGCGAGGATAATTTTAGGGTCGATATTCGCTGTTCCTATAAGCGTTCTCGGAATAGCGGTGAGTACGGGCAGATTGGTTTTGACATTAGCAAAAGTACCCCGGTCAATTTCAATCGAAGCTAACCCGAGACTGTCGAAACCTATAACCCTCGCCGGTACGAGCATCGGTTTATACGAGATGATTTTTCGCAGACGAAGTAGTTCCTGATTTTGCTTTTGAAGTTGATTTAGTTGCGCACTTATAGCGGTGAAAATTCGAAGGAGATGTTCGTCCGTTAATTGGTTATTGTTAATTGCGGTTGAATGTGTTAATCCCTGAGCAGCGAGGATGGAAAGTCGTGCAGGCGGGCCTAACCACGTTTGGCAGAATTTTTCGGTAGGTCCCGTCCACCTTACGGGAAAAAACATCACAACAAAAGAAACAATCATCAAAATCAAAAATACATAACGTAAATTTATGCGACGATGAGATCCCACTCTTGGTGTTACAGAGAAAAGTTGGTTTAAAAAGGACTTTTTCATTTCTGAAATTGCAATCAGTATTCTTCTTCATCCGATTCGAGGCTTAGCTTCCAGTCATTCAGATGCTCAAGATAGACAGCTGTTCCTCTGGCGACACAGGTCAACGGGTCTTCGACGAGTCTGGCATCAAGACCGGTAGCAGACGACATTATATGGTCAATCCCTCTCAAAAGCGCACCCCCGCCTGCCAGCCAAACACCGTTTTCTACCAAGTCAGCTGCAAGTTCGGGCTCACATCGCTCAAGCGTTCTCGTAACCACATCGACAATCTGGCCGATGGGTTCCTTTAGCGCTTCGCGAATCTCTTCGCTTGAGACAACGGTCTTTCTCGGCAGTCCTGAAATCATATCCCTGCCACGCACTTCCATTGTTTTTTCTTCGGACAGTGGAGCTGCTGAGCCTATTTCTATCTTGATTCGTTCCGCTGTCTGCTCGCCTATAAGAAGATTATATGTTCGCTTCATATGATTGATGATGGCTTCATCCATATCATCGCCTGCGACCCTTATTGACTCCGATACGGAAATATCGCCAAGTGACATAATAGCTACTTCCGTCGTACCGCCTCCGATATCGACAATCATACTGGCGGTCGGCTCAGCGATAGGAAGCCCCGCACCGATGCCAGCTGCCATCGGCTCTTGAAGCAGATATACCTTCCTCGCACAAGCACGCTCAGCTGAATTCAAGACAGCTCGCTTTTCGACAGCGGTTATTCCGGTCGGAACGGAGATTACCACTCGCGGATTGATAAATCGTCTTCGTCCGTGAACTTTGCGGATGAAATAGGCAAGCATCGCCTCGGTAATATCAAAATCGGCAATTACCCCGTCCTTCAACGGCCTGATGGCGCTAATCGAGCCGGGAGTTTTGCCCAGCATCTCTTTAGCCATCAGCCCGACAGCGTTTCCATCTCTGAGTACGTGATTAGTGCCTTTGCGGACAGCTACCACCGAAGGTTCGTTTAGCACTATACCCTGACCCCTGACGCATACAAGAGTATTGCACGTGCCAAGGTCTATGCCCATATCAAGAGAAAACAAACCCAAAAGTGAGTCGAAAAGCACTACCGATGCCTCCGATGAAAAGTTAATAATCAGTCATTAGTGTAAGCAATAGTTATCAGCTTATTTTCGGTGGTCCGTGAAATAAATTTTCCAGACCGTAATAACTATTAAATTGCCATAACAGACATACCGTCGCTATTATGACAAATATTGTTGCGATAATCAATAAGACCGTATATATATCGTTTTCCGGAGTTGACGTTGGTTGACGCTGAGCTAAAGCCATATTTATCTCTCCCGAATTGAATTAAAATTGAAACTTATCGGTTACCTTGTCTCCCGGTCTGATATTTCCGGTTACCTGTACGAGTTCGCCTGCAGCCTGCTCAGGTAGCACTTTGCTTATTTTCAATTTACCGAGATATTGTGCACCTCGATATATGATAAGCTCCATACCCTGTTTTACTCCCTGAGCGGAACCGATAGAAATACTCGCCAAGCTATCCCGCACACTTGTTATTTCTCCGATAACAGGTGAAGCGGAAGATTCGGTCAACGGCACGACCTTTTTCCCGATACGCGGAACGGTCTGCTCGGTAGTTGCCCCTGCCTGCAAACGTGAACGAAGCTCTTCCATTCGCTGACCAAGTGAATAGTTTTGCTCTTTCAGCAATCTGATTTCTTTTTCGTATAATTTTCGCTGAAGCTCGAGCTTTTGATTGATTTTTGCAAGTTTTATATTGTCCGTTCTCAAGGCTGCGTTTTCTTTTCGCACCTGCTCAAGTTGAGATTGAAGCTGTTTGCGCTCGGCACTGCCTGCATTATTCATACTTGTCAGCTGAGAAGCTTGACTGGCAAGAGAAGCGGATTTCTGTCTTTCCGCCAATAATTCATTTTTGATATTACCAAGCTCCGTCGTCAGGTTATCAATAGCGTTCTTTTGCTCCGATAGTTGCTTACGTAATGAAGAGATTACCTCATTGAGATGCGATACGACTATCTTATTTTTGTTGTCGGAAGCCTGCCTTTCCGCCTGCTCTTTCATCGCCCACATACGATTTTCTTCCGCCAGCGTTCGATAATTGGTGGTTTGGGCAGTGTATTGAATTACAAGCATAGAAAAAGCGATAGAAAATACCGCAAGCACTACGACGAATACTTTTGCTAATGTAGTCAACGTGAGACTCCTTTCATTTTAAACATAAACCCGAAAAATAAGAATCTTATGAAAATTTTAAAATACTTACCGATTAATGCAAGTAAAATTTCGATATATCATTAATCAGTGTTTTCAA
>WFQY01000408.1 GCA_015486815.1 Phycisphaerae bacterium
CTTCATATATAGAGCGTCTCCTGCAAAATTATCTTTCCGATGTTCGGTTTAAGTGCGCTTTTCATTACAAGGTCAACCTTCAGCCCGAGCAGGTCGGATAGGTGATTTTGGAGTTCGACAAAAGTAATCAGATCGGGAACTTCATCAAATTCAACTAAGATATCTATATCACTTGACTCTTTTTGTTCATTTCTAACAACAGAACCGAATATCCCGATATTCTTTACTCCAAACCTCTCTTGCATCTGCCCCTTATGTGTTTCGATAATTTTTCTTATCTCTTCTATATTCTTCATTTTGATTCGCCTTCGGCAAACACAGATGAATGGATTTACTGTCCATAGCATTTTAATCTATCGAGTATCAGTTTTTAGCTGTTAGCTATTAGTCCGTAGCGATTAGCTAAAAGCTAAGGGCTAAAGAGCATTCACTTAACATAGCCAACCACTATCTTCATTATAATACCCATAATTTCCTAATCAATAACCGATTTGTAGAGGTTTACTGTCGTATCGATGTTTTTGGTCAGTGAGAGTTCTTGTTTGGCGAAACGGCCTGCATAGGCGGACATCTCTTCGCGATTGATCTTTCCGTCAAGCCAATCGATAAGAATGTCAGCTAACACTTGTGCATCGCCAGGCGGAAACAACATTCCCGTTTGCCCCTCGATTATCAAATCCATAGCGTTATCTTTACTTGCGATGATAGGACAGCTATGAGCTAATGCTTGATAAGGGCCGCAGTTCAAAGAATAAAAAGGACCCGGCTGAATGTAGAAATCGGTTTCCAATAATATCTTATGCCAATGCGCAAGCGGATCGATTATCATAATCGAATCGCGCAGCTCATTGTTAGCGATCCATCTTCGGTAATGCGACTCAAGCGGGCCTGTACCTAAAATTACGGTGAAAATCTCTTTCCCCTGTTTGTTCAGATATGACAATGCCTTTAGCAAGACGTCATATCCGCTGCGATGGTCAAGCCGACCAAGTGAAACGATGGATTTCACCTTTTTCTCCTGCACAGGTCGCTCATAAAAGAAACAGCCCGGACGAATAAGATGGATTTTCTCATCTAATCTGCCGTAGAGCTCGCGTAGCATATCGACAATAGGGTCGGATATTCCCATAAGCGCTTTGCAGAGATGCTCGTCGATACGCAGATGGCATTCTTCCTGCAGTAAGCCGGTAAATGAAATCAGATATGGGATGTTCGCTCTTTTCGCAATATCGCCAGCTAATCTTCCGGATTGTCCCGAACAGCTATGTATCAAATCGATTTTGGATTTTGTGAGTTCATCGCAGAGAAGTTGCACCTGCCGATTATAACGCCAAGGAAGCATAGGCGTATCAAATCGCAGTATCTTGACGGAACCTAACAGGGGCGAAATGTCCGTTTCGGTATCGCGACAGATAAGAGTTATGTTTACGGGAACATCGATTAAGCCAAGCAGCATTTGCGTGAAGATATCACCGAAACGATTGAGATAATCGCCATCGACGATAATAGCAGCGTTGATCGGAACTTCATCGGGCATTATTGTGCTTATAATAAATTTCGGAGCAAAAATCAAGGATTGCAAATTTATGAACACACCCCGCCCCGACAGGCACGAATCAACCTGCTTTTATGGCATATAACCATATAATCTACTTTGAATATAATTAGCAGGCCAAACTATGTTTTTTCGTAAACTCTATTAATTCGTCGATTTGTGCGTATGCGACGCAGAGTACCGTATCCGCTCCGCCGTAATATAATGTGATTTTTCCGCTATCGTCAACAATAGCTGCACACGGAAAGACGACGTTAGGCACATCGCCTACACGTTCGTAGTCCTCCGTCGGAGCGAGCACATAATCTCGTGTACGATAAAGAACCTTCCAAGGCTTATCTGTATCGAGCAATGCGGAGCCTACCGAATAGACGAAGCCGCTACACGTCGTCCGAACGCCGTGATATATGACAAGCCAGCCTTCGTCTGTCTCTATCGGCACGGGGCCAGCTCCGATTTTCGTTCCCTGCCAACCGTCCGTCGAGCCGAACACAAATCTGTGCCTGCCCCAATGAACCAAATCGTCGCTTTGAGCGTAATAGATATCGCCATAGGCATTATGACCCAATCCGGTCGGCCGATGTAATATTGCGTATTTTCCGTTTATCTTACGCGGAAACAAAACAGCATTACGATTGAAAGGCAGCATTACCGGATCGATAAGCTCGAATTTCTTGAAATCGCTCGTCTTCGCTAGCCCCATCGCCGGTCCAGCGTGCGTGCCGGGATAATTACACCACGTTACGTAATATACCCCGTCGAGCGGAATTACCCGCGGATCATAGCACGGATTATTGGCATTGTTTACATCGGGCATATCGGAATCGGGAATTTCGAAAACGATTTTGTTCGGGTTGATCTCCCATTTCAGTCCGTCTTTGCTGAATCCGACGTGAAGCTCGGAATAATATGACTGAGGGTCAACACGAAAAACGCCCGCGTAGCCATCGCCAAAAGGTACAACTGCGCTATTGAATATCGTGCTCGCACCCGGGCAATCTTTAGCTGTTACTATCGGATTATTTTCGTATCGTTTAAAAACCATCTCATTCGCCATCTGTGTGTTCCTCGTTTGTATTCAAGAATGATTTTATTAATAACAATTCCGTTTTGTTTTGTGAGCGGAATTCATTAATAAGGCACATAATAATATTTTTCTTAACGATAATCAAAGGAATATGGTTATTTTTTAGTTCAGCGATGATTGTTCCGCCACTAAAGTAGCCTATCGTTGGCTGGAGCTGACAAAGGAATATTGTCTTTCGTTTTAACTGATTCCAATTTTTCACAATTTCCGCCCGTGTCTGTTCTTTGCAAATCAGCTTTACTGGCCCCGAGGTAATTCCGCCATAACCACGTATATCGGTTACCCTGATAGCTATAATATTCCACTCGCCATATTTGATGAGATTTGACGGAATGGAATATTTTCGTTCCGCTTCCCACCAATTCGGGGTAGATTTTCCCGTCTGGCCAATCAGACTGCCATTGAAATATGTCCGATCGAAATCATCAATAGCTCCAATTTTGAGTATGAGTTTTTTCCCTCGAAGCGCAACAGGAATGAATATTTTTTTTCGGTACCAAGCAACGCCGTCGTAGTTTCTTGCTATTTGCCATTGTCCGACATTTTCCCATGCAGCAGGCAC
>WFQY01000409.1 GCA_015486815.1 Phycisphaerae bacterium
CTTTTTGTAAATCCAATAGTAAGGCTTTTTACTTCAAAAAAACAGTCTTTTCTTGTGAGAAATGCGGGCTAAAGACTGTTAGCTTAAACTATCGGGAATTACTCGTTAACTAACTCAAATTCCTACGAAGCGGATGTTAGTCTTTAGCTGCTCGAGAGAATGCTTGAGAGAAACCCACGATTTACTATCGAGTTTAAAGCTTATCCTGCCCTTGCCAAGTTCACGGATTTCTATCTTAACCCCTTGAGAAATAGACTGATAGGTAATTGTGATATGTCCGGATAGAGGATATTCCCGCCAAGCGGTACCATTGTATGCGATAATCCGCCTATCGGTAACGATTATACCTGTTTTGCCTTTATATGCGCGGTTTCCTTCTATGTCGGGTATATAACAGATGAAATGTTCGCCCGGAGTATGTTGAAACCACTGTTTTAACCTCTCACGCAAATCCTGCTGTAAATTGTCCCATTGATTAGTTTTAAGAACATCGCAGCTTGCACATAACTTATGATAATCGGGACTATCGGTACCACAGTTTTGTGCGTAAAATTGGCAGGCTAATGAAATGTTTTTTATTCTCAGCAGACAATGCCCCTGCTCACCAAGAGAGCTTGCACCGAAAACCAGATCGGAAGGGTCGCAATTATCACAAGCATAAAAAGGAAACGGAAGATTGTAAGGCTCGGGTAGCTCTTCATTGACAGGAAGATATTGCAATAATTCTGTCGGCTTGACAGCTGGAAAATCACTCAGCCGTCCTATCGGATGAACAACTGTGCCCTTCGCACCGAACCCTTTAGGCAGCGTAGCTTGATCCATCCATCGAACGAGAAATATCCGGAGATGCTTGCCAGCTAAACAGCAGGCACATATTTGCGGAAACGATGCACGAAAATGGCTTGATTTCAATGCTTGCGCAGGAAAAGAAAAATGTGCCCCTAAATTGTCGATATTGGTCAGCTTGAGTTTAATTCGTGATGAAGATGTTTTCCTTGATTTTGCTACCGCAGTATTATTATCGAGCACATTCAACCCAGCGATTGTAGCATTAAGAATATCCTCTTCGCCTTCATTGTTTGCCAGCCAATCCATTATCTCCTCTTCTTTGTGATAATCAGGCACGATTAGCTCGAAAATCTGCTTGCAATTGGCGCACTTTGCAGGTCTGCCTATTAGTGATTGGCGCACCTTATAACGAGCGTTACAATGAGGACAGGCTATTACGACACGTTCTTCCATAAACACTCCCGCCAGCCAGTTACGACCCGCTGACCATATTCTCACTTATTGTATTTTACACCTTCCGAATAGGCATTGCAACGAGAATTTTTTAAAGAAAAAAGTCGCTCTGCGAAACTATGGAAAAATATTTTATCTCAAATCGGTTAATTGAGTTATATTACTTAAATTTCCCGCAAAATCATCCGATATACACATTAGGTCATCATTTTGGGAGAATGATATTATGGATACAACTAACACTCAAACATTGGCTGCGGATATTTCCGAGATAGCAGGTAAATATCTTACTTTTGCTCTCGGAAAGGAAGAATATGGGCTGGAAATACTCAAAGTTCGCGAGATTATCGGAATTATGGACATAGCTCGCGTGCCTCAGACGCCTGAATATGTCAAAGGAGTGATAAATCTACGCGGACAGGTGATTCCGGTTATAGATCTGCGGCTGAAGTTCGGTATGGAAGAAGCTGAGGTAACCGATCAGACGTGTATCGTCGTTTTGGAAATTACCAACCAGAATCAGTCTTTCCAGACAGGAATAATTGTCGATAGAGTCTCGGAAGTTTTGGATATTTCCGAAGATCAGCTTGAGCCAGCTCCGAATTTCGGAAGTTCCATTGATACCAATTTCATACTTGCGATGGCGAAGATGGAAGATTCGGTAAAGATACTGCTCGACATAGATAAAGTCCTCTGCTCCGACAATCTCGCTGACATAGCGGAAGCAGAAACCGTAAGCGAATAAAACTCACCCGAAGTATTCTATCTTCGCAATTTATGTTAGCAGTTGGTACTATTTATTACTATTCGTTTTTGATGATACCGTGAGCATTAGTTAAGAATTCTCTTGCTCTGCTGCACGAATTGACAGTTTGATTCTTCCTTGGTCGTCTATGCCAATTACCTTGACCGTAACGGTATCTCCGACATTGCAAATATCTGTTACGGAGCTGACATATCGGTCGGATAATTCGCTTATATGGCAAAGCCCTTCTGTACCCGGCAGAACTTCGATAAATGCCCCGAAATCCTTGATAGCTGTTACTCTGCCCGTGTAGATTTTTCCTACCTGAACTTCTTCGACCAGTTTTTCAATTTCCTCTTTCGCTTTCCTTGCAGGTTCCTGCCCTATGCTTGACAGATATACCATACCATCGTCTTCTATCTCTATCGTTGCGCCGGTATCTTCCTGCAATTTGCGAATATTCTTTCCGCCCGGACCTATGATTTTACCTATTTTATCGGGGTCGATTTTCACGGTAATCAAACATGGTGCGTGTTCGGAAATATTTTCTCGCGGTGCCGGAATGACAGCTGTTATCTTATCGAGAATTTGCAGTCGAGCAGCTTTTGCCTTTTCGAAAGTATCCGCTATCTGCTCATAGCTTATGCCCTTCATCTTCAGGTCAAGCTGAATTGCGGTTATTCCGTCTCTTGTGCCAGCTACCTTGAAATCCATATCGCCAAAATGATCTTCTTCGCCAATAATGTCTGTCAGATAGATTGTTTTCTGCTCATCGTGTACCATTCCGATACTAATGCCAGCGACAGGTGCAGAGATAGGCACGCCCGCATCCATAAGTGATAGCGTCCCGCCACATACCGTTGCCATCGAGCTTGAACCATTGGATTCCAAAATATCCGAAACAACGCGAACGGTATATGGAAATTTATCGACATCAGGCATTACCTGAGCCAATGCACGTTCCGCGAGGGCACCGTGTCCTATTTCTCTTCTTCCGGGCCCACGAATCGGACGAACTTCACCGACGCTAAACGGTGGGAAGTTATAATCAAGCATAAACTTTTTGCTATATTCCTCAGCTAATCCGTCGATTACCTGCTCATCTTCGCTCGTACCGAGTGTCACGGTAACCAATGCCTGCGTCTCGCCGCGAGTAAAGAGTCCCGAGCCATGCGTGCGTGGCAATATTCCCACTTCGCAAGTAATTTGACGCAAATCATCATATCCCCGCTCGTCGGCACGTTTGCCTTCGAGTATAAGTTGGCGAGTGATATCTTCTTCGAATTCCTCGAACGCCATTTTCACCAGCGTAGTGAGCGTCTCAGCGTTCTCATCCGTCTGCGGTGCATATTTTTCTATTGCCTGCTCTTTTATTTCATCTACAGCCCGATTTCGTTCCTGCTTATTTACGATACATTTTACTTCTCTCAGTTTGTCAACAAAGTCCTGTTGCAGGCTTGTAAGAATCCGGTTATATTCTTCCGGCAGGGTCGGGGCTTGACGCTTATCGGGGTTGACTTTAGCAACAAGCTCATCGATAAGAGCGCATACGTCTTTTATTACACCGTGTCCGAGTTCGATAGCTTTGCGAACATCTTCTTCCGTAGCAGGTTTACAGCCAAGCTCTATCATATTGACAGCTGACGTTCTTCCTGAGAGTACCAAATCCATATCCGAAAATTCACGCTCACTATGCGTGGGATTGATTACAAATTCACCGTTGACTCTTCCTATACGAACAGCTCCGATAGGTCCTTCGAATGGAATGGGCGATACACTCAAAGCAGCGGAAGCTGCTATCATCGCTAATATGTCAGGGTCGTTTTGCTGGTCAGCGGAAAGCACCATAGCCATTATTTGCACTTCATCGAAATATCCTTTCGGAAATAGCGGACGAATAGGTCTGTCTATCATTCTCATCGTGAGAATTTCTTTATTTGTAGGCCTCCCTTCGCGTTTGATGAATCCACCGGGGATTTTACCCGCTGCATAAGTCTTTTCGCGATAGTCCACCATAAGCGGGAAAAAGTCAACTTCGCCAAGCTCTTTAGGTTCGAACACTACCGTCGCAAGAACCATCGTATCACCGTATTGTACCAGTGCACTGCCGTGTGCCTGTTTGGCGAGCCTTCCTGTTTCTATCGATAATTTTTTTCCATTTATATCTTTTTCTACTTTAACAACTGACATATAAAAGCTCCTTCACTACGCCTTTATCGGCGCGATAACAACATAAAATAATAACCTATCGAAACATATTCATTTGACAAATTAACAATATCAAAAAACGTCAAAACGGACAGCTTAATTATTTAGTGC
>WFQY01000410.1 GCA_015486815.1 Phycisphaerae bacterium
GTAAGAAGACGTTGGTCTTCTTCGGAGAATACTTCCTCCGGCACCTGAGCTGGCTGATATTTCTCAGGCGGTTCATATCGCACTTCAAGCTGAGGTTCGAACATTTCTATAAGCGCCTTTCCTTCCATATCAACGGGAACAGCCAAACCAAGCATAGCTAATAGCGTCGGTGTAATATCAGCTATATTCGCATTGATTTTAAATCCCGGTTTGATTCTCGGGCCATTGGCAACAAAAATTCCTTCGATGCGATGCGTTCCGCCAAGTCGGCCATTAAGCGCCCACTTAACGGAATCGGTTCCTCTTATTTTTCTGATAACAGCAAGACCCTCTCCGGGTATTAACATCAAATCGGGCATATTAGGATTACTATCTCTTTTACAATTGTAAAGCTCTTCCGGTTTCACCACTTTTTCAAAAATTTGCTTACCGAATTTCTCGTCTCGCGCACTGAGGAATTTATTTATAAGTTCATCGCGCAGGGCTTCATATTCGCTTGGCTCGACAATCCCCATAGGTTGTCTGCCTTTGAGATTGATATACAAAAAGCCATACATACCAGCATGCATTACGCAGGCACGTGTCTTAGACCAATCGACAGCTAAATCCGCTTCTATGCCAGTGCTTGGTTGCGAAAACCGCGAAGCCTTTTTTCTCGTCATTCGTGAGATTATGTGCTTGATTCTGGTCTTTGCCTGCGAAACATTACTTGTAAATTGCAGATATCCCCAACGTTTGAGTAACAGATTCGGTTGTGCCCTGCCATCGAGGCTGCCGTGGCCATGGTCGGACATAATCAAAACGGCAGCTTCATTTTCATGCGTCAAATCAAGCAGTTGGCCTATACACTTATCGAGTTCGGCAAAGCAGCTATTGACCATCCGCCTTTGGGTGGGATATTTTTTAGCACCTTCGGGAGTAAGAAACTTCCAGCATTTGTGTTGAATATTATCAACGAGTTTGAACAATACCATCATTACATCGGGATGATAATGTTCGATTCCTATTCGAGCAAGTTTAACACCCTGATGAAAGCTTCGTTTGATATATTCCAGATTTTCATCGAATTTGCTTCTACCGCCTAATATTCCGCGCTGCCAATTGGTACTGTAGCTGTAATCGGGAATTTCTTTCAGGATGATTTCTTTAAGCTCACGAGGATAAGTAAATTCCGCATCAATCGACGGAGTTTCAAAACCGCTTACAACAAAACCGTTGACCGGCTGAGGCGGATATGTCATAGGCAGATGTATCGAACCTATGGTAAATCCGTTTTCCGAAAGCATCTGCCAAATGGTTTTTTCCTTAATTTCAAATGTGCTGTTAAATGAAAGTGTATTTGTCTTAGGGTCATAGTGTTCGAAGTCGATAACTCCGTGTTTGCCCGGTCCCATACCGGTCATAAAAGTAGTCCACGCAGCAGGAGTAATCGGCGGAGCGGTACTATTGAGAATTCCACTTGCGCCAGTCTCCATAAGGTGCCGAAGGTTCGGCATAAGTCCGTCGTCCATCATCGGGAAGAGGACATCGAAAGTAGCACCGTCGAGTCCGATAATAAATATTCTCTTAGCTGGCCTATCACCGTTATTGTCTGACAATTTTCAATACTCCATCTCAAAGGTATATTCAAACAATGTTGAAACTAATAGTCTTTAGCTTTTGGCTTTTAGCTAATAGCTACGGACTAATAGTCAAAGACTTATTCTTAATAGTTTAAGTATATATATATAACAGCGAAGATTCAAATCATATTCCCATAAGATACGAAATGTGTTCGAAATGCAAAAGATGACAGGAATATTGATATTAAAGCCGTTCACGTTTCGTCAGTATCACAAGGGGAAAACGGTGGGTTTACACTTCATCAGATAAGGAAATCTATCTTTGTCTCTTGCGACAGCTACCTTTGCAAGTTCATAAAATCCCTTATTCATTCCGTGTACAAAAATAGCTGTGCTCAACGATTTGGTATAAAAAAGTGATTTTATCGTCCTTCGCAATACCCATTTTCTTTCGACAGCAGCTCGTCTGAATAGGAAAATTGCTTCGTCCATCTGTTGAGCTGTCATTCGTTTGGGCTTGAAGACTGTTTCGATGAAAGTGTATTTTTCCCAGTCTTTGGGAAAATTATCAGCTAATAATCTACCCTCAGCTTTGAATTCTTCAAACAGAGCGGTACCAGGTAGAGGAGTGAGATTTGTCAGCTGAATTATATCAACACCAAGCTCTACCGCTGTTTTCGCTGCCTTTGCGATTGAATCGGGTAGATCACCGTCGGCACCGATTATAACCGCTCCGAAGACAGCTATTCCGCACTTATGAAATGTGTCTATAAACTCTTTATAGTGAGAAAGACTTTTTTGGTTTAACTTTTTCTGATATTGTAGTAGCGATTCTTCATCGAAACTCTCAAGGCCGACGAGCATCGCGCGACAGCCTGCTTTGTAAGCAAGCGTAAGGGCTTCGGGGTCCTCGCCCATATTTATCGAGGTCTGCGAAAACCACAATCTCTTTTTTCCGCGTTTTATAATCTCGCGAAGAAGTTCCTTGCTCCATTCTGCCTGCTTTTTAGTAACACCAAAAAAGTTATCATCGACAATGAATACGAAACTTTTCGGTATGGAATTCCATTCGTCGATAATTGAGTCGATACTTCGTCTGCGAATACGCGGGCCGTTGAATCTGGTAACAGAGCAGAATTTGCACTGAATCGGGCAGCCCCTCGATGTCTGTAGCGAGGCTACGTGATATTTTCCGTTAAGTGGTTGAATCAGTTGATTAGCTGACCCGTTTTTATCGCCAAGTTCGGGCACCGATTCTACCTTGTATGTTTCCTTAAGTTTGCCCGCTTGAAAATCCTCTAAAATTGTCGGCCAAAGTTCGTCTGCCTCTCCGACAACGACGCTATTGAAATATGGCTGAGCTTCTTCGGTACACATAGAGGCGTGGATACCGCCGAATACCGTCGGTATGTTGAGATTTTTGCAAATTTCAGCAAGTTCATAAGCGCGCGTTGCACCGCTTGTCATCGCGGTAATTCCGACAAGGTCGTAATTTCCTTTTGACAAAATATCAAACGTCTTATCCGAGCCGAAAATTTCGTCACATATATCGACGTGATGCTCGGGCGGGGTGCAATTTGCTAACACCTGCAGTCCGAGTTGAGGGATTTTTGTACTTATCGTATGATAGCCTGGAGTATTTCTGGCTATCGGGTTAATTAAGAGAATACGCATAACAATAAAACCTTTCAACAAAGCATAATTCTATGCAATGCAATCAGGA
>WFQY01000411.1 GCA_015486815.1 Phycisphaerae bacterium
AGATATAAATATTCAAGGATTGTATCAAACCTTTGTCAGAAGGCTTGTCACAACAAGCGAGAAATCGCGAAGGCTTGACCCCGCTATGCGGGGTCACCTTTTTTCTAAAGCAGATTTTAATTGTATAGATATAACTGTGTCATTGAATTCAAATCCTTAAATTCGTTCGAATATAATTCAGGTATCCTTACCTTCTGTTTGTAATATTGTTTTGTATCGCTGTGTTAAAGATTCCTCTCAAGTTTTTATTTACTTCAAGTCGGGGCGGAAAAAGCCGATATTAGTATCAGCCACTACCAGTCCCGGTTTCAAGGCGTCTGTGGATTTGTTTTACAACTACCGACGCCTTGTGTTTTTTCGTCCCATAACTATATCGATTATACTTTCAGCATTAATATCATCTACGGGGAATATCTTTACATCTGGGCCTATGGGTGAGAAAGCGTGCCAATTCCGATGAACAAAGATTACTATCGTCTTAACCCCTAATGCCCCTGCAAGATGTGAAATGCCGGTATCATTGCCAATATAGCAATCGCAGCTTGCGATTATCTCTGCTAAAGTATCGAGCGAGCAGGCTTCGATAGTCTTTGCGAGATTTCGCAATCGGCTAAGCTGATAGCTGGCAAATTGCTCTAACTCAACATCACCTAACACAAAAGCAAGGTTTCTACCTTCGTTTATCAGACCTTCCGCTAAGCGAATGAAATTTTCAAAATCCCAGCGTTTTTTATCACTTGATGCGCCAGGGTGAATCAAAACATAGTTTGCAAATTCCGCATCGCTATTAAGCTGGCATAAAGGGGCAGTTGGTAGAGTCGGCTGGCTGACTATGTTCATCTGCTTGGCGAGATATAAAAAATAATGTTCGTTGAGGTTGTCTGGGACGCGCGGGTCGATATGAAAAACCTTCGCTCGCGAGATTTTTTCGATATTGGAGGCGAATATCGTATCCGAAGCTGTTATGACATTCAAAATCAAATCGAACTTTTGGAGGAATAAGCGTTTTTGCGAATCGATTTTTCCATCTTGCGCAAATAATAGATGCCAGCCGGGATACTCGAAATCAGCGAAATCGGTTATCAAACCGAGTTTTCGGGCGAGCTTACCGTGAGATGATTTACCGAGATATGACCAGTTGCATTCGAAGAGATGTTTATTGGAAAATTTGATGAGTTCGGACGCTATTATAAAATCGCCTATTGCGCCGTTATGTATCAATAGTGCCTGCTTGTGCTCTTTTTTATTATGGCTCATCAGGCTGAATCCAACCACCGCCAATAATAATATCGCCGTCGTAAAATACGACAGCTTGTCCGGGTGTGATTGCATATTGGGGTTTATCAAATATCACTTTTACTCTGTCAGTTGTAATCGGCTCGATAGTGGCGTCAGCGGGCGTATGAGTGGAACGGATTCTCGCTTGGATATTCATCGGTCGGGTTGGCGGATTGATATGCCAGTTCATATTGGCTGATATTAATTCCTTTTTCGCAAGTGCATTACGCGGGCCAACTATAATGGTAGCTGTCGTAGGGTTAATCTTGACCACGTATAAAGGCTCGCCGGCAGCTATTCTCAAGCCACGCCTTTGGCCTATCGTATATCGAAACACTCCCTTATGCTCGCCTAAAACTTTGCCGTCCAAATCGATAATTTTACCGGGAATGTCAAGCTCTTTGTGATATGCGGAAAGAAACTTTACGTAATCATCATCGGGCACGAAACAAATCTCTTGGCTATCTTCTTTGTCATAATTCGGTAAGCCCATATTCTTTGCCTTTTCTCGGATTTCGTCTTTACTGCTGGCAGAGCCGTTAGGAAACAGAATCGAGCCAAGGTCTTTTCTGTTGATGCCGAAAAGGAAATACGATTGGTCTTTATCTGTCGCTTTTGCCCTCGCAAGTCGGGGAAATCCCGCATGCTGAACTATCCTCGCATAATGGCCTGTTGCGAGAAAATCCATTCCTTCGTTACGGGCAAATGCGAGTAGCCTGCCGAATTTCAGCATCGCATTACATCGGATACACGGATTTGGTGTTCTTCCCATTGAATATTCGTAACAAAAGTAGTCTATCACTTGTTGTATTTCCCAGCTGAAGTCAACGACATAAAGTTCGATGCCGAGCTGACGTGTTATCTGCTGAACGTCGCGTAGATGGCCTTTGAGATTATCGCTTAGTTTCAAGGTGGCGGGTGTCATTC
>WFQY01000412.1 GCA_015486815.1 Phycisphaerae bacterium
AAGTAAAGTATTGTATTCTAAAAAATGTGGAAAATTTAACAAGAAAAATCGTTTCCGAATATCGATGTGAGAAAATATTTTCTATTGCCCCCCTCTTAATTTTTTCGGACATTTCCGCTGGTTATCGGTAGTTCGACCGTAAATGTCGTTCCTTGGCCAACTTTGCTCTCGAAACTAATCTTTCCACCCATCTTATTGACAATAGCTTGCACAATATTTAATCCCAGTCCGCTACTCGGCTCGCTTGTTGTTCGTGCATTCTCGGCACGATAAAATTCATCGAAAAGCTTCGACTGAGCTTCTTCGGGAATGCCTATGCCCGTATCGCTTACCGTCAGAATATATTTATCACCCTTGCGTCTTCCCAAAACTTCTATCCTGCCACGCTTGGTATATTTTACCGCATTCGATACGAGATTAGCTACTATATCGGTAATATCACGAGGGCGTGCAAGAATCGTCGTATCCTTATCTTCAAACCACACATTGAGTTCAATTCCTTTATTAGCTGCCTGATGAGAAAACATTTGAACCGTATCGAGTATAGTCTGATAGATATTTATCTCCCTTACCTGCTCCTGCTGATCGAGATTTTCCCTTATCTGTGTCAGTCTGAGCAGATCGCCTATAAGCTCCATCATCGATTGTCCCCTGCATTCGATACGTTCAAACAAATCTCTGCACTCCGAAGGCAAATTATTTATCCGACCGGTATCCTGATATGCGTGTATCAGTGAAATGATAGCTGCCAGCGGTGAACGAAGTTGATGTGCGACAACTCGCAGAAATCGCGACTTTGTTTTATCCTGCTCGCGAAGGGCATTGTTCGCGCGCTCGAGATTATCGAGCGCATCGCGAAGCTGACCACTTACGCCCGTAGTAAAATACGCTATCAGGAAAAAAGTTATCGTATATGAAAGCCAAATAGCAAAGATGTAAAACCAGTTTTCGGTAAGCGGGTCGGATAGTTCAAACGGAAATCCACGCAGCGGGACACGCCAATGAGGAATGAGCTTGCCAATCATACCCATAACCAAAAGAAGCATACTCGCAAGTAGCGCTACGCGAAATGCCTGCACGCGTGGCAAAATTATTCCTGCTATTGCGATATGAAACAGCATAAACATACAAAGCGGGTTTATCAAACCGCCCGAGAGATCGAGTATAACCGTCAAACAGATCAGATCCGCTACTATCTGCAAATGAGTCAGCCGTTGAGCACATCGAATTACCATTGCAGGATCAACATCGACCTGCCGTTGGACCTGTCTTAATCTGATAAGCAAGATGCAATTATAGCCCGCTATCAGCAGTGCGATATACAGCATCCAGTGTTTGGCAAATGGTGGTAGAATGATGGGAAAAAGTTTATCAACGAACAGCACCGTGCCTATCATACCAACGACCGCAAGCCAACGAAGCTTGATAAGCCACGATACTCGTCCGATTATCGCTTGCTCGTGTAGTTTGTCCGATATTTCACGCACCATAAAAAATTACATCACAGATAATCATTCCGGTAAAATTCTGACACGCCTGCCTACAATTTTAAGTCTGCCTTCGGCGAACAATTTTATCGCCTGCGGATATGCGATTTTCTCCTGCTCGAATACCCTCGCTGCAAGAGTATCAGCTGTATCATCATCCAACACTGGCACCGTCCTTTGAATTATGATAGGCCCGTGGTCATACTCATTATCCGCAAAATGCACGGTACAGCCGCTTACCTTACAGCCGGCCTGCAAAACCGCTTCGTGTACGCGATGACCATACATCCCCTTACCACCAAAACAAGGCAGCAGCGCAGGGTGAATATTCATCACTCGACCGAGATAATGCTCCGGTATCCGATAGAAACACATAAAACCGGCAAGACAGATAAGCTCGGGAGAAAATTTATCAAGCGCAGCGGTTATCTCATTGCTGAACTGCTCGAGAGTTTTGCCTTTACGTGTAATCACAACGGACGGAATACCCTCTCGCTCTGCAATTTCAAGACCCTTCACGCCAGCTCGCGAGGAAATAACCACAACTACTTGCGCAGAAAGGTATCCCTCGTTTATTTTCTCGATAATATTCGCAAGTGTTCTTCCGCCACCGCTTATCAGGACGGCAAGCTTTAACATAATAATTTCCCGTATAAATCCTCATCTATCCTACCAGAAAATCGTAACCATCGTCAATAGGATAGAGGAATCACATCCTTTTGAGATATTTGATTACATAGATTTTGCCGGTTCTCGGCTCTTGAATAAGCAGAGCTGTCCCGATAGCACCGATAATCGCGAGTACGATTGCGATGGTAAATGCTATCATATATCCCTCTGTCGCTTGGCCTATTTCTTTATACGTATCTATGATTCGTCCGCAGGTAGCTGGTACGATAACCGCAGCTGGCAGAATAAACATCTGGGCAGCTGCTACCAAATGTGCAGGGTTCGCTTTGGGAAGCAACTCGACACTCATATTGCAAATAACGGTCGATATTGTCAGGGTTATACAGAAAAGGGCATAAGCAACAAATACTCCGTTGACGTGTTTCGTTGCGACAGCTATCCCGAATCCGACAGCTAATAGCAGTCCCAACATTCCTAACGATAATTTATATCCCCATCTATCGCCTAACAAGCCGATAAAAAATCCACCGACAAGTAAGCTCGCAAGGAAACATAAATTAAAAATACGGGAAATATCGCCGGTGGGTTTAAATACATCTTGAGCGTATGTTACAAGAAACGGAGAGATGGCAGCTGACGAACTTATTATCACTATGAAGAATATGAATATTCGATAGTTAGGAGTCTTCCAGAGCCGTCGCAAAATGATATACATCTCAAGCCACAGCGGTTTGTTTTCCGGCCGAGAGTATTCCTCGATTCTTATCGGGTCGATGTGATCGCGAATAAATAAGACGCTCAAAGTAGCAAATACAAAGCAGATACCCGATATTATCATCGCAATATGATATGAATGTGGCGGGTGAAAATTTTCGTAAAAGAGTTTAGCTGGATATGCGCTTAATAGTCCGCCTATTGCCATTCCCGATGTTCTGTATCCGAGCAATCTTCCGCGTTTTTTCAACGGACTATTGTCAATTAATATATTGTAGTAAACGGGCTGAGCAAGAGAGATAAATCCGAAAAGCAAAATAATAGCCATCGTAAACAAAATCATATGTATGACTCTGTATTCCACAGGGATTATCATTCCCAGCGTTCCGTAGCCGATATATCCGAAACAGGAAATAAAATATGACAGCCAAACTCTTTTCTTTCTATTCATTCCCGTTAGATATCTGCTGCCGACGAGTTGAAGTGGGGTAAGGATAACTGCGAGTGATGTAACCAATCCGATTACCAATTTCGGAGCAGAGAGAAAGTTCAGATAGCTTGGAATCAATACACCCGAAAGGGTAAATGGTAGGCCGACGCCCCAGAGACTCTCAAAAGCAACAATAGGAAAGATGTTGTATCGAAAATCTCCTTCGACCGCCTGTTCATAATCTCTTTTTTTAGGGCTGTCAACAGGCATTACCCCGCCTTATCTCGCACAAATAGGAAATACCGTTTTTGTTTACTCACTACTTAAGGTCAGGCAGCCAGCCTTGCTTGGTCTCAAAATCGAACATTTCATCGACCATCGCCCTTATCTCCGCCAACGAAAGTTTGGCAGCAGTCAGCGGGTCATAATACAACGCTTGATATATCCGCTCACGGGATTTTTCCTTATAGCCGAGTACCGCTAAGCCCTGTTCATTGATATTCGTACGATTTAACGCTGCACACTGTGGCGGCAGTTCGCCAACGTAGCACGGATTTATCCCGTGGCCGTTGAGCAAACACGGAACTTCAACACACGCACCGTATGGCAGATTGGTTATTAAATTAGTATTTTTGACGTTGCCATTTATCATCGCAGGACTATCGGTATATATTGCATCAATTATCGTTGCGCAATATTCTACCGTAGGTGTAAAATCGATAGGTTCTTTCTGCTCGAATTGTTTTTTAAGCTCTTGCTCGTATTTCTCTCTGTTGGTACCGTAAAGTTTGAGAATATATCCGCTTTCGCCTGCCCACTCGATACCGCAATATTCTTCGATAAGGTCTTTTCGTTTCCGAAACCACGGATTATATTCGCTATTATGCCCGCTCGATTCGGTAACGAAGTATCCCAAATGTTTCATCATCTCGATCCTGACACGCTCCGAGCGTACATCCGCGGGCAGTTTCTCATAATATTTCGACTTTGGCAGTTCTTCGCGAAGTCGAGGATATAAATCCGTTCCGTCCTTTTTCTTGAATTCCAAAATCCACGATTGATGGTTTATGCCCGCTACCCAGTATTTCACATCTTCGTACGGCACATTGATCATCTTTGCAAGTTCTTGTGTCGTACCTTGAACACTATGACATAGTCCGACAAATTTGACTTCCGGACACATCTCATAGCTCATCCAAGTAAGCATCGCCATCGGATTGGTGTAATTCAAAATCCACGCATCGGGTTTAGCTAATTCAAGCGTATCTCTGCAAATACTTTCGATATACGGAGCTGTTCGGAGAAATCTAAATACTCCGCCAGGCCCGAGCGTATCAGCTATGCACTGATCGACACCATATTTAAGCGGAATATCATACTCCGCTTTTATCGCTTCGAATCCGTGTGTGCGAATCATAATCACGACAAAATCCGCATCCTTTATCGCATCCTTCTGATTGGTAGTAGCGGAAAAAGTCGTCGGCAGATTTTGTTCGTTTATAACTCTTTCTACGAATTTGCTTGTATATCCGAGATATTTTTCATCGACATCCATCAATGCGAAATGTGCGTCTCGCAGAGCTGGCTTATTGACAATGTCGATAAACAATCTTTTCGCAAATCCTAAACTTCCTGCACCGATAAAAGCAATTTTTGCTGGCATTTTTTATTAACTCCTTTTTTAAAGCGTGCTATTTCAATTGTGTTAAAGCAACGGTTCGAGAAATTTCATTGCATGCTTGATGTCTTCTATCTGCTGGGGACCTGAAATTTCTCTCTCTATCGTTACCGGACCGGTAAATCCGCAAGCTTTTAACCTACGCATAAGCAGCGGAAAGTTCACCCGACCTTCGCCGAGTTTTACCTCGATTCCCAAATCTTCATCACGATTAGGCCAAAGCCCGTCTTTCGCGTGAAACCCTCTTACCAAAGGGCCAAATATCGCAACCGCATCAAGCGGGTCAGCCTTGCCATATAATATCAAATTAGCAGGATCGAGATTGATAAACAAATTATCCATCCCAACGTGATCTATAGTTCTTTTGAGTGTCGAAGGTAGCTCTTGGCCCGTCTCGAAGCAATAATTCTGTCCGTTTTCTTTCAATGCAATCGCTATCCGTTTCATCGCATCCAAAAATTTTATGTATAACGGATCTTGCTCATCATCGGGAATAAATCCGACGTGCGAAGTTACATTAACAACGCCAAGCTCTTTAATCTTCTCAGCTGACTTAATTGTAAGCTCCGTTCTCTGTTCCCTGAATTTTTCCGGAATCAATCCGTCGGTATCAGGGCCTGTACGTGTATTATAAGTCTGTCCTTCGAAAGCAACAAATACCGAACTGACCTCTACCGATGTTTTGCTCATTGCATCCGCAACGTTGTCAAGTTTTCCTCGCAGGACAATATCCTCAGCTGTCCCCGATACCTGACACGTCGGTATGCCCATATCTTCTATTTTTTTAAATTCCGAGACCATATCATCGTGCAGAAATACAATAAGCCCTAATTTCATCTTTTCTTCCGACATTTCTGTTCCTTTCATTTGACTTATGTTTACGCTATGCCAATTTTCTCTTCCAATATTTAAGCTGTTCCGCAAGAGATTTTTTTCCTGC
>WFQY01000413.1 GCA_015486815.1 Phycisphaerae bacterium
AGCGTACATTCCGATAGTAGCTGGCTACAAACGAGAAAAAAATATCAAAATTGGACATCGGTGAATTTCGATACTGCAAATTGGAAGCCCGCACGTGAAATATGCCCAATGGGCGGCCAGCCTTGGTCAACAAACATCAGTTTCGATTATGATATTTTCAGACATAAAATTCATATAAATCGAAATCATTTCATTACAAAAAATATCTTGCCTATCAGAAACGAATCCGTAGTGGTGCTGAATTCGCTACAATCCTCAGCTAATGCGACACCGTTATTATTCGCAGATGGTATGACCATCTCGATAGCTAAAGATAGCGAGAGCGGACGCACCGTAATTTTAAGTCCATCTTTTATATCTGTTGAATCATCGTTTTTCAGGCAATTTATCTTGCGTACGATATACTGGCTTGCTCACAAGACAGACAATATCAATTTTGATATCAATCACTCTCTCGTCAACCGCCCTACCGAGCAAACAAAACCACCAAAAATTGAAGCGAAAAAATTATTTCCCGTAGCGATACAGTATTTTCCAATTCCATATCCAGCTGTTTTACATCCACCCGGTTTCATTGCTTTACAAACCAAAGCGGACTTGCGTAGCATTATCGACAATATTATCGAACACGGATTTAGCGTGCTATCTGTCCCGATATCATCATTGCCAGCAAATAAAGCACAGTATGTTGTCGATTATGCCCAAAGCTGCGGAATGATGATAAATTATGCGAGTTCAGGTGCCGAATTATTCGGGCGAAATGTCAAAAATTATCCCTGCGTGTATTCGCCCGAATATAAAGCAAAAGTAAAACGAAAAGTCCGTTCCATTCTAAAACCATTAAAGACGTTTCGCAGACTGCATAGTATATTTGTCTATCAAGACGAACCCTTTTACGCTGGCGCCAAATCGTTTAGCTATAACAAATACATCAAAGCTGAATTCAAAAAACGTTACGGATATGCTCTGCCTGCGGACTTGAAATCCATCCGAAATGACCCACGAAAATGGTATGATGTTATCAACTTTCGGGCAAGCTATTTTCCCGATGGCTGGCGAAAAGTATATAAGATTATCAAAAATGAATATCCGAAATTAAAAGTTATTATTACTTACGACAGTCATAATACATTTGGTGGCGGAGTCGGTCAGGAAGAACAGCTCGCAATTAACGACGTTTTTCATTGGGGTGCGGATTTCGCTGACATCTTTGCGTTTGATATTTATCCTTATATGATGCACGACTTTCGTTACGGTGAGCGACGAACATTTCCCGAGCCACGAATGGCAATGACGCATTATGCAATGGGGCAAATGCGTAATCTGACCTCGACATATAATAAAACATTTGGATTCTGGTTCGGAACGTATAATGATCGCTGGTTCAAACCAACCGAAGAACGTAGAAAACGTTATTGGTCGGAACGGGAAATGATTTATACCGCAATCGCAAACGGAGCTGACTTTTTAATCGCAGGATATGGTGTTCCACAGGATTATCGGCATTGGGAAAATCTCGGAGGAGGCTTAAAGGAAATCCAAAAGGTAGCAGATAAACTTAAAAATACACCACGTATCAAATCGAAAGCTGCTTTTCTGTTTCCCCGCACACAATATATTCAGCTGCAGAAAGAATACTGGAATATTGCATTAGCTTATGAATTATTTTTGAGAACGTTCGGCGAATTAGACGTCATTCACGAAGAGCAAATAACCGATGCGAACATAAATAACTACAAAATCCTTGTCCTTTTTGATATCGAGCTCTTGCCCGAAGATATTGCACAACACATCGTCGAATTTGTAAATAATGGCGGAATTGTAATTGCGGATAACGTACCGCATTTAGGCAAATATCGTCAGCCTATGCACCTTATGGATAAACTGTTTGCACAAACTGGCGGAGCAAAGAGAGTCGGTAAGGGCAAAACGTATTTACTTAATTTCAAGGTTCAGGATGCCTATTTTGCAGCACTGAAGCAAAATAATAAGCCAGCTTTGAACTGGCTGAGGAGAAAATTTACAGACATTTTTCACGACGCAAAAATACGTTCGCATATCCATTCATCCGATCCTGACATAGAAGCTGCTATTCGGGCAAATGACAAAGAAGGATTTTTATTCGTAATCAATCATAGTGCAAAAAGTTTCGACACTATTATCGACATCGCTGATATGCCGTTTCGAATAGGCAAAGCTATCGATGTTCCTACAGGACGTTCTGTTAAGCTCGAACACATAAAAGATTGTATTCGGTTAAAGTTATCTGTCCCGTTTGACAAACCTTTATTGATACATCTTATTCCCAAAGATAAATCGCACTTAAAGATTTTTATGCTGGATGTTGGCAACAATGGTTTTGTTTGTGAATCGCTTTTGGTGATTACACCATCGAGAAAAACGATGCTTATCGATGCCGCTTATCCAAGTAGATATAACGGCATTCACTGGCAACGGGATTATGGTAAGAATATAATTCCTTCGTTTCTGAAAAAACATAAAATAACGACAATCGATTGGATGCTTCTCACTCATCCACACGATGATCATATAGGCGGAATGCCTGAGATTATTCTCTCACCTGATATTACAGTGAAACAGTTTTTATGGTCGCCTATTCCTGCGGATAAAATTTTAAAGGCGGAGCCTGAATACGGAAAAATTTATCTGAAACTTATCAAACAAACGATCTCTGCTTGCAAAAAACGCTGTGTCAAAATTCATAGAGTTAAAAAAGGTCAAATCATCGATATGGGTGATGGTGTAAAGATGAAAATTTTAGAAGTAGGTCATCCGGAGTTGTTTGAGCCTAATTACATCAATAATAGTAGTATCATTTCCCGTTTGACGTATGGAAACTTTTCAATGATGTTTACGGGCGACGCCGGATTCGAACAGGAAAATCGCGTACTGGCCGAATACAAGGACAAAGATATCAAAAGTAATATTTTAAAAATCGGACATCACGCTGGAGCAGGTAGTACGAGCGTAGAATGGATGAAAAGAGTCGGCGCAAAGATAGGCATCGCATCAATGCCAAAATGGCTCTCGAAAGATCCACGTGGTATTCGCGTTTATAATCAGCTGACAAAGTTTGGGATGAAAATATATCGTACTTGGGAATATGGAAACATTGAAATTCTGACTGATGGAAATCAGTATCAAATAGTTGACTAATAATTTAACGACCTTAATACAAATTCAAAACATAGCCCCATTTAAATGCCGGGACAGATAAAATCAAACTCGCTTTCAGTATTTACAAAAGCTTACAACTGTTTGTCAAAGGGTCATTGAAGTCAGCACTACTTAAAATTGCGCACTGAGTATATTATATCACACCTTATAAATGATTGTCATCTATGGAAAATATATTCCAATCGCATTCTTGAGCTGAATCTGCAAACACAGGTGTTAGGCTGGCTGGATGCTCTAATTGTCCGAGATAGTTTCTGCCACTTTTTTCCCACGATACTCTGATTGATCCCGCAGGTGTGGGGATAGTTCCTTTAGCTGACGGAACCTTGACAAAAAGCGGATTTACCAGAAATTTTCTAAAGCCGGGTTCTATTGGTTTTACGCCTAATAAATATGTCTGATAAATATACGCGGGAACCGCAGACCAGCCATGACACAAACTACCTGCACCGGCAAAATCGTAAGCACCTCGAAGGGTCTCCCAAAAGCTCGTTGCTCCATTATACAACATATTGCCCCATTGTTCGGATATCTGTTCCAGAATAAGCTCTCCTAATTCTTCTCGCTGAAAATCTGCTGAAAGAATCGCATCATATTTGTATATAGATGCACTCAACGTTGTAGGTATAAAGCCGTTATCTTTCCGGGATAATCTCCTTCGCAGAGCATTTCGTTTGTCAGTATCTTCCGGCAGCTTACAAAGGATTGCTAATGCCTGAGTAAGTTCTGCAAAATGATTTTCAATTGCCTGCTCACCAATATAAGAAGTATATGCCTGTATGGTATCATCCCAGAATTTGTTATGAGCCGATTGGGCAATAAGGTCCGCTTGTTGACGATATCGATGAGCTGATACCCTATCATCACATTCATCAGCTAAATTTGCTATTTTTCGGAGCGCGAGTATGAAAAAGAAATTTAGAACGGCATCAAACCTTAATCCAATGAGTGGATTGTCGGCAACATAGACATCATGGCCATCCATTCCATCTTCCCAATCATAAAACTGCCAATATCGTTTCCCACGAGGAGTAGGAAGTAAATTATCCATAAGTTGATTAAGATCAATATCTATCATCTTGTGGATATGTGGTAGTTGATTTTTGGCATATTCCATATCGCCACTAAACAAGACTAATTCTGTCATTTCAATAAACCACACCATCACTTCAAATGGAATTGTAAACGAGTATCGCATCGGAGCGCATAATTCGATATATCCATCATCTCCTGCTGATTTACCAAGCAATGCAAATGAGACTTTAGAAAACTCGTAGTCGCCAAATGCATAATAATTTATCAGAGCTTCTATTCTTGAATCTTCGGCATACAATGCCTGTTCCCGCCAAGGACAGTCTTCGTAATGTTCATGCATACATAAATGAACCGTTCTGCACGATACCTCAAAAATTTTATTCATCAGCGAATCAGAAGTTTGAAATCCGCCCTGCATTTTCACCGGATATTCAGCGGGTATCAATCCCGCATAATATAAGGTCAGCGGTGCGGTTAGATTTGTAATGTGAATTTGAATATACCTACCGGCATAACGGTTCAAATAATGAGTGAATCTTTGTCTGCCTTCGCAAGTAATATATCGAGATGCAAAATTCCTCTGTTCAATTGCAGCAGATACTCGCATTTGTTCCAAATGCTCACCGACAGCAATATCTATGATAGTCCCTGCTGACGTTTCAACTTCGATATCGATAAAGCCACATTCTTCTTTACCCATATCGATAATGACATATACACCATCTAATCCTTTTGCCGCATCCGGAGAAAAGGAAACAATAGAGGAGATAGGTTTATTATTATTCCGTTCGATATTGTCAAATAACTCAAAAGGAGTGCGGGATGAGAGAAAATCCTGCTGCATTAATTGTGCAACCGTAACATTTTCATCTTCGATTCGTTTCAATAGTCCCTGAGCGATAATCTTATGCTCCGGTCGAGGTTTTAATATTAACATTGGCAGTTGCCGTTCTTTCGGCTGATTTATTCCATCTACTATAACAGAAGACCGAAAACGCTCGGTGTTTCTATTACGAGCGTCATATTCGAACGTAAAGCCAAGCTGAGGTGTGATTCTTGGCATATCACCTTGTCTGTACACAGTGGCGAAGCAGGATAGTGTCTGTTCGTCGCTTACGATTTCCATCTGTCCACATTGTAGCTTGAACCATAATCCGGGACGATTGGGGATATACGAAAAATGATCAACCCCACAATAATGAACAAGGATTGTAAGCGTATTTATACCTTCAATCAGGGCATCGGTAATATCCATTCGAGAGAAAGTTTTTTCTTCAGGAAAATCACTAAACTGTCCTGTACCCACGAGCTTATCGTTTATCCAAGCTACAAAATTTGTATCGACGCTAACCATCAGTTCAGCGTGTTTAACTTGTTCGATATCAAATTTTCTGTGAAATTCTACATATTGGTTTACATCAGTTGAGTTGCCATTAATCCATATCCACTGAGGCTGGTTTTGTTTCATCATTGACTCTCCGTTAAGAAGATGTTTTTGCGCAAACCGAAATTAGCCAAGAGGCATATAAGAGATTACTAAAAAAGCCAGCGATCGGACTCGAACCGATAACCTGCGGTTTACAAAACCGCTGCTCTGCCGATTGAGCTACGCTGGCGATTTTATAACAACTTTACACCTTACAGGCCAATTTTGCAAGAAAATTAGTTGTATTACTTCGGAATAGATAAGCAACAGGCGCTTGCCAAATATCTTGAACAGGCAGCTTATCTACATACAGGCAAGGTCCCAAAGCCAAAAAAGATGGCAGTACAAAATATACAGTTGACAATGCCATAACCAAAGAGTTCAGTAAGCTAATCAAGGAAGCGAATATCCCGAGTTCGGCGGTGTAGTGTCGTAAGTCCTTGTAAATAAAGGATCCCCTATTTTTCTTAGGCACTACAAATCCTTCTTTTTGTTAAAATGGGTAAGTTTGGCAAGCTGATTCGGTGGGAGATTTTCAGCTTATTCGTCAGCTTGCTTCAATAGATATGGTGTGGTGTTTATCGGCAGATCCAGCG
>WFQY01000414.1 GCA_015486815.1 Phycisphaerae bacterium
ATATATCCCAATTCTTTGCATTTCAGCATAATTTGTTTGAATACAGGACCTGCTGAATGGCCACCCGATATACCATACTCGATGAAAACCGCTGATACTATTCGCGGATTGTTTGAAGGCGCATATCCGACAAACCAGCCGTGCGCAAGATGTCTGCGCCTACCATAAGCATCGATGCGATCGTCTTCCTTGAGCGTCGGGAATTTCAGCAGGGTATATTTAATTTCACTTTTTCGCAGATTATGCTTTTTGAGAAATCGTTTTAAGCTATATGCGTATTCGCGAATTTTCTTGCCGGTGTTTTCGTCCGTATAAATTATCTGCCATATTCGCCGAGGTGGTGCCTGTGCACTGCCTGTCTTGCCCGCTAATCTGCCTTTATCGCAGTGGGCATATTTGTAAGCTGTCGCACCGACCAGATTGACAGTCTTGTCCATTCCCTCTTTGGCTAATCTGATAGCATTAGGCGATAAGCCAACGCTTACAGCGGGGGGTAGTTTTTCGTCTGTAAATAATTTTGGCGGTTGATATTTATTCGTCAAAAGTGATTTCAGCATAATAGCTGCTTGTAGCGGGGTTATCAGCAAATCGCCTTGGCCTATCGCAAGATTACGTGCATCGCCTATGCTCATTCCTCTGCCCCATCTTCTGATGAACCACTGCTGCGACGGTACGAGTCCGGCACTATTGGAAATAGGAAATATCACACGTTTACCAAAGCCGACACGCCTGTAAAGTTCCGTTAGCTTATCCGTACCGATAAGTTCACCAAGATGATAAAAATATACATCGCAGCTATTGTATATACCGGTTACCATCGACATATAGCCATGCCCGGGTGGTGGATACCAGCAGCGAAATCGCTTGAGATTTTCCGAAAGGTACCCTCTGCACAGAAACGTGGTTTGTGGTGTGATTTTCCCGAGCGTCAATGCCCAAGCAGCTACAAGCGGTTTGACAATAGAGCCGGGCGGATAACGTCCCTTTAACGCTCTGTCAAAAAGTGGAAGATGAAAGAAATCCGTTCGCAGTTTAGCATAATCTTTGCGAAAGGTTGCGAGATTATAATAAGGATAAGAAGCTATCGCGAGTACGGAATTATTGTGAATATCAATAACGACAACAGCTCCGCCCGTTGCATAAGGCAGCGATTTTACCTGCTTTGCAAGAACCGATTGGACAAACTGTTGCAGCTCGATATCAATTGTCAGCGTAACATCTCTGCCATCTTGTGCGGGGATTTTAATTTGCGGATTTTCGCCAAGCTCGACCCAGCCACGCCTGCCACGAAGTATCGAATCGCATGCTTTTTCTATTCCTGTCAATCCTTGCAGCTCGCCCGGAAGATATTCCTCGTCTCGAATGTCAAAAGTCTTAGGCACCGACCCGGGAATGCGGACAGTCCTGCCTATTATGTGCGATAATAGTAGCGGATAGCGATATACTCGTTTGATAGCGGGGCGGACTGTTACGAACGGATTGTCTTCAAGCTTGCTTCGGAGTTCGAGAGCCCGCTGTTCGTCAATATCCCATATAACCGGATGATACATCCGCTGCTCTAAAATCGGATAGTCCGCCTGCGGTGTTAACTTTCGTATATGCCTGATTCGCTTTTGTACGATTTCGACGATTTTGTCCCGCCTATCGAGTAGTTCGTTAAGATCTACGCCACATATCTCACTGAGCTTTTTCCAGAATTGC
The DNA here is from genome assembly GCA_015486815.1 of Phycisphaerae bacterium. Lineage (GTDB taxonomy): Bacteria > Planctomycetota > Phycisphaerae > JAAYCJ01 > JAAYCJ01 > S014-18. The sequence continues at coordinate 1,702 of WFQY01000414.1, forward strand.
AATCGCTTTTGTTGAAGAATGTAAGCTAATTGTGTTTGTGTGATTTTTGCATTTTTTCCGAGTTTATGTCTTAGCTGACGTCTTATCAATCTCATCTGGCGACGCTGCCACCACTTGTCCGGACTCATCATCGGATAGAACACTGCGACTTCGAAGCAAGGCTCATTTGCGACGAGTTCTACCGTGCCTCTGCTTCCACCGCCACGTGCCAGAATTCGCCCGCGATTGGCGGGGATGGGGCGAAACGGTATCTTGGGCTTAGCGTTGGCAATCGCTGACCAATGCTGATGTTCAACGACGCCTATCCAATAAAGCCGACATATAAGCAAAGCGATTAATGCGATAAAAATCGCAAGCAAAATTTTGAGTCGGTGAGTAAACATCGAGTTTCACAAATTTCATAGTAATGTCGCGATAATATTAACGGTTGACCGATGAAATCGATGTTATAATCAAACGCCAGAACAGTCAATAAGATACCAATATATTCATTGGTTGGGTGTGAATGTCGCTTCGATACAATTCCGTTCCATTGGGACGGAATCACTCAGCGATCGAGTCTTCCGTACGTTGAGTAGTCCCGCCCCTAAGGCGGGACGTATCGAAACGCTTGTAAGAAGATAACTCATTCTTGTCCGCTTAATCGAAATATTTGAATGTCTCCGCCAATAGCTCCGCTTGTCGGCGAATGTCAGCGGTATCCCAATAGTTGGTTTTCAGCATAGCTATTTGTGGCTGAATCGATTCCCACGTCGGACAATATCCTTTTTCGTAGCGTGGCAGTCTGCCTACATAGTGCGGATATCGCTTGGGATTTTCATCGACAGCGCGATTCAGATTTGCAAAGACGGGTTCGAGATGGACAGGCAGATATGAGCCATAAAATCCGTCACCGCCAAGCTCTTTGAACTTACGTAGAAACTTTACCCACTCAATATCATCACGCATTATCCGTATCGGATAGTTCCAATAGCTGCTCTGATAGCCTTCGGGAATTTTCTGCGCGACTATCCAATCGAAATCCGCTATTACCTGCTCATACGCTTGTGCGCATAGTATTCTCATTTCAGTAAGCTCTTCGATTCGTTCAAGCTCCGCTAACGCTACCGCACAAGCAATTTCGGGTAGGCGTTGATTCCATCCAATCTGACAATGACGCTGATAATTGGGCATACATCTCAGCTCTTCGCTTACAACAGTATCGCCGGGCTTTACCGATATATCCTTAAAGCCGATAGTAGCAGCTCGTCTTGCGTTCAATGCAAGCTCTTCGTCATCGCAGATAAGCATTCCGCCATCGCCACAGGTCAATGTCTTCGATGCCTGAAAGCTGAAACTTGCGAAATGTCCTATCGAGCCGCTAACCTTGCCTTTATGATATGACATAATTGCTTGTGCATTGTCTTCGATGACAAGCAGATTATGTTCGTCCGCAAGTTTCATTATCGCGTCCATATCGCACATAAGTCCGCTTATAGCGACAGGAATAATAGCTTTCGTATTTGGCGTTAATTTACGCTTTACGTCTTCGATATCGATCGTCCACGTATCGGGATCGACGTCAGCTACTATTGGCACCGCATTGACGTGAAACGCAACCGCTGCTGTAGAAAAGACGGTAAAAGCCGGCACGATTACCTCATCGCCGACGCCTACGTCGCCTGCCATCAATGCCGTCTGCATCGTGGCGGTACCGTTGCAATGAGCGATGCCAAATCGCTTGCCGAATTTTTCTGCGAATTCTTTCTCAAGCCTCGCTGTTATGCCCGGCGAATGTGCATTATGAAAGCCGAAATCAAGCACTTGTTTGACTGTCTCTTATACACATCTC
>WFQY01000415.1 GCA_015486815.1 Phycisphaerae bacterium
CAAGCATATCGTGCATAAAAGATTGATAAAATATATCTCACCGATTGGCTCGGAGCAGGAAAAAGTAGTTGTAAAGCACGGTGTTTTGGAAGCAATGTATGATGTGCTCGCTTCCAAAGATTATTACGTCGGGGTTGATTTTTACAGAACTACCGACGACCTTATAAATCATCTCCAACGCGATACGGATATTTATCATGGCGGATTTATCGTATGGTATGCGCCTGATGATAAACTGCTGCCGGAAATAAAAAGACTTAAAGATGCGAATTATCCCGTTGTTCTGCTTGATGCCTATCCGCCTGACTTTGATATTGATTATGTCGTAACGGACAATATTTTCGGTGCGGAAATGGTGGTTGAATATTTACATTCTCTCGGCCATCGTAATATCGCTTACATTACCAGAAAAGTTGACAGGACATCATTACAAGACAGGCAGACGGGATTTTTGAGTGGCTTGGTAAAATACAATCTTCCGATAGAGCGTGGGAATATAATCGCTCTTGAGTCAACGGGAAAGCAGGCACTTCAAGAGGTCATATCAGCTGTCGATAAGCTTATAAATCAGCCTGATAGACCGAGCGCTATCTTTTTTGCCAATGACGATCTTGCTTTGATATCGATGGGGTATCTTAGGGATAAAGGGATTCGAGTACCGGATGATATTTCCATCGTTGGGTATGACAATATCGACAGATGTGAATATTCGTCGCCGCCTTTAACTACGGTATCGCAGAATTTTTATAAGATAGGGCGAGAGGCATCTTCTGTTTTGCTTGAGCGATTGGAAAACCGCCTGGGTTCGCGGACGATTCAGCTATCGATAAAGCCCGAGCTTGTGATACGAAATTCGTGTAAGCGGATAGTTGATTAGAGTGGATGTATTGACGGTTATATCGGCACTGTGCTGATATGAATAAAAAATGTTTTTTTAGAAGGAGACTTAAAATGGAAAAGGTGAAATGGTTAATGGTAGCGTTGGTTATGGTATGGTTGGCTTCGATGAGCAGCTCTGCGAATGCAACGATTTTATGGGATTCGGGTGGCTATGAAGCGGATACAGCGACTCCTGACGGAAGCGGAGATTACGATCCCGCTGATCACGTAATAGGTTCCAGACCTACTTATAGCACTTACATAACCGAGAGCGACCCGACGTATGTTCAGGTTTTCAACACCAACTCAGCAACGTGGGCTCCGGATGCTAAGTATGGCAGCAATTACCTGAAATTGAGCACCGGTAGTGCCAATTCTACCGAAGAACTCTGGATTGGCCAGGTTAGTCAGGATTTTTATCACTCCTTTGCAGTGTATAACCGCAGCCATAATGGTGAGTTAAAAATTCAGTATGGTAAAAGAATCAGTTCTTCAACGAACGTCGGCGGTTTGAATATGAAATGGATTAACGGTGCGGTTCAAGCATATATTAACGGCTCGTGGACTACTGTTGCTACTATCAATAATGATGAATGGATTGACTATATTGTGCAGCTGAATTTTGATAGCGGAGCTGGTACTTTCACAAGTTGGGATTTCTATGTAAACGGAACACAGGTATTAGATGATGCAACGCTTAGCAATTCAACTCTTGTATGGATCAACAACATAGCTTTGTACACCGGTGGAGTAAGTGATGCTGTATTCGTAGATGCACATCTTGTACAGACCGGTCAAGTGCCCGAACCCGCTACCGTAGCTTTGCTGGTAAGCAGCCTTGCATTTTTGAAAAAACGCAAATAACGGAAAAATATAAAACGTTTCTCCTCATAGCAGTGAGTTTACAAACTCACTGCTATGAGAGAATCATTCGAAGAATGTGATTCGATATTCTAAGCCACAAAGAATGTATATTAATTTCATAAAATCAATTTCTTTATTTGTCGTAGCGTTGATTTTATGTATTGCGTCAAAGGTTGCTTTACCCGCTCCTCCGTCAGCAAAAGATATTGTTTTCGATAGCAAAGGTCAACTTGTAATAAAAGGCTGGCTGAGCACTTTTGAAGATTATACGATCTGCGATTCTACGAAGAATAGGGTTTTCAGTAGAGGCAAAAATTCGGTTACTTATGGCAATAGGCATCTCCTGATAAAAAAACAGGTTAAGCTGGAAAAAAACAGATTAAAAATACTTTTGCAGGTGGTTCCCCGTACTCGAAAAGGAAAAACGAGTGATTTCATTTTGCACGTGCGTTTTAGTCGGCCTTTTAGGCAATTTTATATCCCGTACGCATATAGCTCTCCTGCGATAAGCGGACGGTTTATAAAGGCAGGCGAAATGAAAAATATCAAAGAAGGTTATAGAGGTGCCTGCACCAATTCGATGAAATATTGCTTGTTTATAGGAGCAGATACATCGGTAATGTTTGACAGAGTTTCCCATAACGGATTTCCGACTTATGGCGGACCATCATTGGTTTCGGGCGACCTAAAAGAGATGGTTTTTCCGCTATTTGGTTATCATGGCCATATCAGCTGGAATCCCGGACAACTTGAACCTGTAAAGGCGTGGCGAGGAAATGTATATAATCCGGTATATGATAATGTTAAAGGTGGCGGACAGCTCGAGCTTGATATTAACTTCATTCCGACCGGTGATCCGGAAGAGGCTCAGAAACAAGCTTCTCGGCTGTATTTCCTGACTCGACGAAAATTGGAGGAAAACAAAATCTATTCGGATTGGGCGGAATATGTTCGTCCACCTCAAAATCAGCCTGCTTTTTGCGCATTTGTCGGC
>WFQY01000416.1 GCA_015486815.1 Phycisphaerae bacterium
CTACCCGATGAGATTTTTGGCGGACTTGTTCCACACGCTGGCTGGGTTTGTTCCGGTGCGGTTGCGGGTAAAACATTCAAAGCTATCAAATATAAGGGCGATGTCGATACGTTTGTTTTGTTCGGGGCTGTTCACCAATACGGGGTTAACCGTCCTGCGATATTTGCATCGGGCAGTTGGGAAACGCCAATCGGAACTATCGAAGTAGATGAAGAGCTTGCAGAGAAGATTATCGAAAGCTCTAACGTAATTGAATCTTCACCACAGGCTCATCTTAGTGAGCATAGTATTGAGGTACAGGTTCCGTTTATCCGCAAGCTTTTTCCCAAAGCAAAGATTGTGCCTATTATGACGCCGCCCGATAGTTCCGCAATACAGGTTGGTGCTGATGTTACAAAAGCAATATCGCAGAGTGATAAAAAGGTTGTCTGTGTCGGCTCGACAGATTTGACGCATTATGGGCCGAGTTATGGGTTTACTCGGCAGGGCATTGGTGAAGCGGGTATCCGCTGGGCGAAGGAAGTCAATGATGCGGGGTTGATTGACTTGATATTGAAGTTGGATGCAGAGGCTGCTCTTGAATATGCCAGACGGACACATTCTGCGTGCGGAGCGGGGGCGATATCAGCTACTATATCAGCTGTCGTTGCGCTTGGTGCGGACAAGGCGGTTTTGCTCGAACACACAACAAGCTATGAGGTTTTGGGTAAAGCGTATGGTGAGTTTGGCAGCGATTCGGTCGGATACGCTTCGGTTGTTTTCGGCAGATAATTAAGCGGGCGTTTCGATACGTTCTACCGAAGGTCGAAGATGATGATTAAAGAACCGAAAGCAATGAAGGAAATACATCAGATTAAGCGGGCTATTTGCGAAAAGGAAAAAGACCTGTCAGCTCGCGAGCGAATAGAAAAATTGCATAAAGAAGTCGCTGAAATTACAGAGAAATCCAGCCTAAAACTAAAAATCCGTTCAAAGACATAAAATCAATCAATGTTGCATATGCTGACTATTTTATAGCGTTAGCTAAAAAATACTGCCGTTCTTTCAAAATAAAACGGCAGTATCAAAGCTTTGCTTCCATGTTTTTAAACTATTTGCTTAAAGTTCCGTTTGCTGTAATAGTGAAAGTGAATATTTCGTAACCTACTGTCTGGTCTATAAAGCTTCCTCCCAATTCGCTATTATATGCTATTGATGTGTCATCAATTTTCTTGTAGGTGTCTGTTCCGTGGCCTTTAACTGGAACTCCTGAAAAATCAAATGTAACATCGAATGATATTGTAAGCCCATTTTCTGTTGCTGTGATATCCGTAACCTTTTCTGTTATTTTTATATCTCCATATGTTTCCGTATGTTTAGAACCTATATACACTTCCCTATTTCCTTCATATATAGGTAATCCTGAACTTCCGAAATCGATAGACACTGGTCCCTGAGAAGTATCCTCGGTGGGTGTGCCATTTACATTTATTTCTTGTTTCACTGTTATAGTACCCGAATAAGTCCCCGGTTCAATAGGCGATTTGCCTATAGAGGAGCTATTATTACTTTCCGGAAGTACTCCAGTTCCATTACAACCACAGATTGCCACCACCAAAACCGCAAGAATCGCTTTTTTCATAGTTAATGCCCTTTCTTGAAAAAGTTAAATCCTTATGCTACCTCTCTTTTTCCCCAACGGGGCTATACAATATTCAAATCAATTTGGAATTTTCCGTCAATTCGTCTTTTCGGATTTAGTCTTTTGGGATGAATGGGTTTTGTTTGTCTTGACAAGCAAACAGAGCAGCTCGAAACGGTCGTTTACCCCTAATTTGTTATAAAGCTGACGCAGATGCGTTCGAACGGTATTTACACTTATCTTAAGCTCGTTCGCAGCTGAATAATTCTTATGTCCATCACAAAGCAATTTAACTATCTGAAATTGTCTTTGTGAAAGTTCGAGTCGGGTTTTAAGCTCCTGCCATTCCCGCTGTGAAAAGATACTTGCGTTGCTATCGTCCTGCATTGCTTACCCCTTTCGCTGCGCATTAAAAAATGGGAGCACTACTCAAATCCACCCAACCGAACGCCTGCGACAGCGCTACCACGAATGGATGAGAGTGCTCCCATACCTTGCGCAGGTACGGGAAGCACAACCCACCACGCCTCGTGGTATAAAAACGTCGCAGTTTTCGATTGAGACGCAGATGGCTGACTTACCTAAAAGTCAAGACATCGATTATTCATTTGTAATTTTTAGTCCGTAGCTATTAGCCAAAAGCAAAAGCTATTAGCTGTTAGTCCTTAGCTATTAGCTGAAGATTAAAGCTGTTAGCTATTAGTCTATAGCTATTAGCCAAAAAGAACGCTGTTAGCTATTAGTCCTTAGCTATTAGCCAAGAAGAACGCTGTTAGCTATTAGTCCTTAGCTATTAGCTAAAAGCTAAAAGACTAAATGCTATTAGCTTAATCATTCTCTATAACCTCATCTCAATTATATGAATTCCAGCGAAAAGTGTAAAGAAAAGATGGTGTGGAAAAATCACCTAACCGGTCGATGAGTTTATTGAAGTGCATTTCGATACATTCTCGTCCCGAGGGGATACCGTTGGTAGACATACGGAATCCACCTTCAAATCATTAATCTTCAATTCTTTTTCTGGATTCCGCATCTCCGCTTCGCTCCGTACGGAATGACGCGGTGTGTGGTGCGCTTCGTGCGGTCCCATTGGGGCTGGACTAGTCAACGCACGGGAAATTCTCTTGACAATAAGATGGTGATTTGATATACTTAAAATTGAAACGTTTAGATTTTATTTGGTAAATTTTGGCTAAAATGGGTTTTCAACTGTAATTATAAGGGAAGATGGATATTCAAAACGTTATAAGAACAAGTAAGCCGACAATGCATGACGTCGCAAGATTGGCGGATGTATCAATCGCTACGGTCTCAGCAGCGTTTAACAAAGGACCTATCCGTGAACAAACACGCAACAGGATTTTCGAGGCAGCAAGAAAACTCGGATACCGCCCGAATCTGATCGCAAGAAGTATGGTAATCAAAAAGACACATATGCTTGGGATGGTCTTGCCGTGGAATAATGTCGAAATCACAGACTCAGCGGTTATGTACGCGAATAAAAATAAATACGGGCTTATGTCGCTATTCTCAGCTGTTGACTCGGGTAACAGCGAACGGGAATGTATAGAAAGCTTAATAGAGCGAATGGTTGACGGAATAATATTTCTTCCGCAGCAAAATCCGTCCGAAGATTATGCTCATCTTTTGTCAATGATACGCAGAGAAAA
>WFQY01000417.1 GCA_015486815.1 Phycisphaerae bacterium
GATCGTCGGCAGCGTCAGATGTGTATAATAGACAGGCCTTATAACGAATTACTTGCACGCATCGGGCTCCAAGCTGACGCTGATGTTATCATCCTTGGCGGTATGGGGCTCAGACACGATGACTACCTGAAATTCCGCAGGACATTCGAACAGGGCGGTGTACTCGGCAGGACGATAATGTTTATACATACAGCTGCTGACCCTGTTGTCGAGTGTTTGCTCGTTCCCGATTTGTGCTTAGCTGTCGGCGAGCAATATGCGTTGCAAGGCAAACACGTGCTCGTTCTGCTGACGGATATGACAGCTTTTTCCGACGCACTCAAGGAAATTTCCATTATCCTCGAACAGATTCCCTCTAACCGTGGCTATCCCGGAGATTTATACACTCAGCTTGCCCGTCGATACGAAAAAGCTGTCGATTTCGATGGTGCAGGCTCGATGACTATCCTCGCTTGTGTTACGATGCCGGGCGATGATGTTACACACCCCGTACCTGACAATACAGGATATATTACCGAAGGGCAATTTTATCTACGTAACGGGCGTATCGAGCCGTTCGGCTCACTCTCGCGACTTAAACAGCAGGTAAACGGAAAAACCCGCGACGACCATCGAGCGATTATGGATGCCTGCATTCAGCTTTATGCCCTCTGTCGCGAAAGTCGCGAAAAACGCGATATGGGATTTGAAATGTCGGATTGGGATAAGAAACTTCTGAAATATGGCGAACTCTTCGAAAAACAGATTATGGATCTCAGCGTCAATATACCGTTGTTCGAAGCTCTCGATACCTGCTGGAAAATACTGGCGGAATGTTTCGAACCTCAGGAAACAGGTATTCGTCGAGCTATTATCGATAACCATTGGCCTGGCATAAAAGTGTCGTGATTTTTTTTGAATAAATATGCAACAAAGATTTAGGAGTTTTTAATGGCTAAGATAGAGACAATCGACAGAAATTTCGAAACAAAAAAAATCGGCAATAAGGAGCTTATTTTCACAGGCATCACCGAAGCACCGTTTGTCCTAACGGGATTTTATTGGTTTGACAAGGAAAAAAAGTTTTTGCGATTGCCCGAAAAATCGCTTACGTTGATGAGCGAAGGAGTAGCGTTTCTCGCTTGGCATACCTCGGGTGGAATGGTGCGATTTAGGACGAATTCGACAAGTCTTGCAATAAAAGCGAAACTGCGTGAAGTGCCTATGATGATGCATATGCCTGCCACTGGCAGCGCCGGTTTCGATTTGTACGAAGGCTACGGAACGAATAAGATATTTTGGCGTAATGCTAAGCCGGAATATAACTCCGACGAAATAGACACGATATTGTTTGAAAATGAGACAGCTGAAATGCGGGAATTTACCATATATTTCCCGCTTTACAATGGCGTAAAAGAAATATCTCTCGGATTCGATAAAGGCAGCGACATAGAAGCTCCGTCCGAATTCACGATAAACAAGCCTGTCGTATTTTATGGCTCTTCTATTACTCAAGGAGGATGTGCCTCTCGACCGGGCATAGCTTATACTCATCTGCTTACCCGTTGGCTTGACGCTAATATGATAAATTTGGGGTTCAGCGGAAATGCACGGGGCGAAAGGGAAATGGCAGAGCTGATAGCATCTATTGATATGAGTGTGTTTGTTTATGACTACGACCACAATGCCCCCGACGTCGAATATCTTAAACAGACACACAAGCCGTTCTTCGAAATCATACGCAAAGCTCGCCCCGACCTACCTATAATTATCGTCGGACGGCCGGATTATGATAAAGGTGCAAAAGACAGCGACCTTCGCAGAGACGTAATTTATCGTACATATTCCGACGCACTTAATGCAGGCGATGAGCGAGTATTTTTTGTTGACGGGGAAAGATTATTCGGCAGCGACAATCGCGATGCTTGTACCGTTGATGGCTGCCATCCGAACGACTTAGGATTCTATCGAATGGCGAAAACTATTCTGCCCAACATACGCAGAGCACTTTCAGCTTAGACGCTCATTGTTCATCGGCATTAAATGGAAATTTCTGCTTTTCCGCGGGCGGAGCAAGCGGTTTGGACGCCTCGTTTTCATCGCCATAATGCTGCGCTACTTTTTCCAGAACAATCTCCGACGGCTCAAATGTAAGTACATATCTCGGTGGAATTCTCATCTGTTGATTTGTTCGCGGATTCCGAGCAACTCTTGCTGCACGATGAGCAATCTTGAATGTACCGAATCGTCTTATCTCGATTCTACCGTGCTCGATAGCAGCGTCTATTATCCGCTCGAGTACGGTGCGCACTATTTGCCTTGATTGCTCTACTGGAACCCCGAATTCTTCGGACAGCTGCTTGATAATATCAAGTCTGGTGCGAACGGTTGTCTTAGCCATAATAAGCCCCCCAAAACTAAACACCCCAGATATTCATTGAGCCAACTTAATATAAGTATAATACAATTTATCGACAAGTCAAGCACATTACTTTAAAAAGAAAAAAATTATTACTTGCGAAACATAATGCAGAAGATGTCCATTTGTTGCTTCAATATTGTCAAAAATTTTATATAATTAGAAGGAATCTTATGAACATCGAGGTGGACAGATGAACAAGTATTATCTCGGTCTGGATATAGGCACTTCAAGCGTAAAAACGATTTTGATAAATTCACGTGGTAAGGTGTTAGCATCGAACAACAAAGAATATCCTGTCTATTCTCCCAAGCCAGGATGGTCGGAACAGGAAGCTGAAGATTGGTGGTCTGCCTGTATCAAAGGCATCAGGCAGGTACTATCCGATAGCGAAATCGATGCAAAGAAAATAGCTGGGCTCGGACTTTCGGGCCAGATGCACGGAGCGGTATTTTTGGCTGACGGTGTCAAACCGTTACGCAGAGCTATTCTCTGGAACGATCAGCGGACTGCAAAACAATGTGAATATATCGAGAAAAAAGCAGGTGGCAGGAAGAAACTTATTCGTATGGTGGGCAATCCCGCTCTTACCGGATTTACCGCTCCGAAAATCATTTGGCTGAGAGACAACGAACCGCAAATATACAAAAAAGTCAAACACATACTCCTGCCCAAAGATTACATACGTTTACGTCTGACGGGTGAATACGCAACGGAAGTTTCCGACGCTTCCGGAATGCTTCTCATTGATTTTAAAAAACGCAACTGGCATAAAGGGTTGATAGACAAGCTTGAGCTTAATCCCGATTGGTTTGCAAGATGTTATGAGTCGTCGGATATTACGGGATTCGTTACAGCTAACTCTGCAAAAATGACAGGCCTACCCGAGGGACTGCCCGTTGTAGGTGGCGCAGGCGACCAAGCTGCCGGCGCTGTCGGAACCGGTATCGTGCGTAATGGAATCTTATCCGCAACTATCGGCACATCGGGAGTGGTTTTTGCTTACGCGGATAAGCCACAGTTTGACCCTGCAGGCAGAGTGCATACGATGTGCCACGCAATAAAAGGAAAATGGTGTATCTTTGGCTGTATGCTGTCAGCTGGCGGAGCATTACAGTGGTTTAAAAATACGTTTGGACAAAAAGACGAATCTTATGAATCGCTGACAAAGTTAGCTGCCAAAGCACCGATAGGATGCGAAGGATTGATGTTCCTGCCATATCTTACTGGCGAACGTACACCCTACGCTGACCCATATGCACGGGGCTGCTTTATCGGCATAACAGCGAGAACTACCAGAGCAATGATAATTCGTTCGGTATTAGAGGGAATAACATTCGGAATGAAAACACAGGTAGATATAATTCGCAGCCTTGGCGTCAAGGTGCGTCAGATTCGTCTTTCCGGTGGCGGAGCGAAAAGTACATATTGGCGCCAGATGCAAACTGATATGTATAATTCTAATGTTGTTACGGTAAACACATCCGAAGGCTCAGCGTTAGGTGCTGCTATATTGTCAGCTGTCGGTACAGGTGAATATAAATCCGTTCCGCAGGCTTGCGATAAGATGATAAA
>WFQY01000418.1 GCA_015486815.1 Phycisphaerae bacterium
ATTATCACAGGAAATCGATTCTTTGTACTTTTCCACAGCACGGTGAATATCACTCGCAATTTTCCACCAGTAAATGCCTTCCAAACGTAATGACAGGGATTTGTACGTACCATGAACTTTTTTCAGATATCCTAACGCTTCACTCCATCGCCTCTTAAAGATGTAAAGGTTGGCAAGATGATAAAGAGCGGTCGAGTCATTCGGATAAAATTTAAGGGCAGTGTTCATTACATCCCCGGATTCCGTTCTGAAGAGGAAATCCCATTCATTATCACCTGTGCCGCCCTTTTCGAACCAACTTCTTGCGGAATCCTCGTTGCCCAAACGCTGTTCAAGGTATCCCTTATAGTAGTAAAGCACCGGCTTAGGATTACTGGCGGAATCAATAAAAGCAGTCAATATCTCCGAAGCTTCCGCATACTGGTTAAGATTGATATATCGGGTAATCGTTTCAATCATAGATTGAGAATCAACATTACCGAGAACCTTATTACCATGAAGTAAATATCTTTCACCCTTAATAATAGCCTCAAAGGGAATAATTGATTCAGCTTTGTCAATCCACCTTTCCGCCTCTTTCTTCAAACCCGTTTTCCTGAGCACAAAAGCATATAAAGCGCAGGCATAAGATGTCCGGTGATAATTTTCGAGCAGAACACTTAACCGTTTGCGGGCACTCACGTAATCATTTCGGATAATCGCGATTTCAGCAAGCTGAAGTAATATGTTAGAGGCCAAAGTAACATTATCATAGCACAGGGACAGTTTTTGTTCAGCTTCGTCCAATCTGCCACATTTTTTCAGGCATATCGCAGAATAAAAAAGTGCCTCGGAATTTTCGGCATCGACAGAGAGTACATTTTTCAGTGTATCCAATGCCTTTTCATATAATCCCGAATCAATATCCAGTTTGGCAAGGGCGATTTTCGAATTGACGGTATTATCTTTTGAGTAAATTTCATAAGCACGGCCGGTATAACCCTGCTGTTCCCAATACTTACCCCGGAGGAAAATTTTTTCCACGGAGAGGACTACGGGAGATTCGCAGGAGTTAACAGGTTCGGCTTTTTGCGCCATATTATGTTTTATACTTACTGTATTATCTACGTTATGCAAATTTGCTGCCATCAATTCAAAAGCGGTATCAAATCCATCAAGTCTTCCAACAGGCAGCCAGGTATCTTGCTGCACATACATACTACCCGGTGCAAGTAGTCTGTAATCCGATTGCATCGAAAACGGGCCTGTTTGAAGTTCGCAGTAATCAACATTGCCATCGGTCAACTTCTCTACCCATATCTTTCCGTGACGGGCATTTCCGAACGTCCATATCTTTCTGCCCCGAACTAAAGAGTGGTCCGCTATGTGCATCAGTCCGCAATTCAGATGATGATGATATATCCCGAAAAAATCTTCTTTCATCTCTTCCGCGAACAAAGGCAGTTGTTGATTGATATTTTTGTACAGACTTATATCGACACCGTCATGAACAGGATAATCGATATATGCTATTCGCGAGATGTCCATTGGCGGATGGGTATAAAGTCGCGTAGTACTTTCAGGATAAATAAACTGACTTTCAGGGTACACGGGAACCGTTGCATTAAGCCAATAGTAATATCGTTTGGGCGTTTCGGTGCCGTTATACAATTTTGTTTTCATTTCGATAGCGGATGAACCGGGTTTGAGAGTTACTTCCATACTCCAAAGCATCCTGCTGACCCGTTCACAGTTTCCGCAGATAAAGGAGGCTGACCCGTCCGTGTTTTCTACGATTCGGTACTCTATTGGTTCGAGTGTTGTTGTCGAGTGGCTGTTGGGAAAATTATACTCCACACCAAAAGCACACCATGCACCACGCAAACCGAAAAGCGATGGTTTGATCTGCGGATTATTATAGAATAATTCCTGTCGATTCACCTTGTCATACGCACTATACAATCGGCAATTAAATTGGGGAAGGAATGTAAGAACCAGAAAATCATTTTCGAAAATGACGGTTTCATAATCTATATTCGTTGCTTCCTGTGAAATGTTTTCCTGAAAGGTATAGGGATAAATCGGCTGTCCTCTGGGAGTAAATTCCCTGATATGCGGAGGTTCTTTATCATCATCACTCCAGCGATACGTGGGTAGCATTATTGTTGAATAACTGACCTGGACTTTAGCCTTCATAAATAAAAAAGCTCCTTGTCTCACCATTTTTCATATCTAAATATATCGTATTGCCGTTTTCCGTGATAATTTCATCAGTATAACAATCAACC
>WFQY01000419.1 GCA_015486815.1 Phycisphaerae bacterium
GATAGAGCATCGGTCTACGGAACCGAAGGTTGCAGGTTCGAGTCCTGCAGGACGCGGTGGAAAACTCAAAATTACAAATAAACAACTGAAAATTAAAAATGTTGAGCGAAGCGAAATCCGCCAACCGGCGGATTGGGCGAAGCGTTGAGTGAAACGTTGAACGTAGCGAAATCCCTTTGGGAAAACCCCTTTGGGATTGAGCAAAGCAATTTGCTAAAGGTATCCTAATCCTAATAGCTAAAAGCTAAGGACTAAATGCTATTAGCTTAATATATGTTATCTTCCGTTTGTCGTTCGGTATAAGAAGCGGAACTATCGCCCCACCAGCCAAAATACTCGTCGGGACCAGCTGACTCGATAAAAAATCCCCAGTTATTTTCCTGAAGTTTGTCAGATATGAACGTTTGAATAGGCACGCCAGAAGAAGGTCCGTTACCATCCCACGATTGGGCTTTAGCCCAATCCATGATTTTACCCGACCAATATCGAAGTGGCGTCCCCCATCCATCTTGTGGCTGATATACTATTCTCAAATTACCATCTAACGGATGTTTTAGTTGACAAGGATTCTCTTCTTTAAGCCAATGCTCCTCGCCACCATTCCTATTAAACGATTCTTGCTTGGTTACCTTATAATTTTGTTTGAGCTTTTCAACAATGGAATTTGATGCCGGCACTTGCGTCAGCTGAAATGTCAACATATGAATATTGGTCGGTTTGACGGAGTGCGGAGATGTCCATTGATATTCCGGACCGCTACCGGGATCTTCGTAGAAGTAATCTTTCCAGTCAGCTATTGTTATGTTATTACTATTACCGTCAGCTTTTCCGTCCCAATCGACAGTTTGCACAAAGCTATACCAATTTCCCGTCCACGCATCATAAGGCACCGAAAGCGGATAATAGCCTGTGGATTGTTTGAAGGCTTCGACTGCGTCGGAGAGTAATTTTATCTCGCTTTGTGTTTTGGTAACTTTTGCCTTTTCGCTTACACCGCTTACGAGTTTCAAAAGGGCAGCGACTATTATTATCATTATTGCAATCGTTACCATAAGCTCGACAAGTGTAAATCCGAATGTCGCTGATGTCCCGAATCTATTTGCCTTCATTTTTATCCGTTTCCTCTAACATTATTCTAAGCTTGCCGTAAAGACCTTTTATTATTGATATTTGATGAGATGCAAATTCTTTATTGCATATTTCTCTAAACTTTTCTTCATTGTCCGGATAACGTACAAGAATATTGAATCTGGTAATATCCGCTAAATGTTTAATATCTTCTTTTGTGATGTTTAACTCAAGTTGATTTGCAATAAATGCCAAATTATGGGTTTTCGGCGGTAATTTTCCTTGTTGCTTTATCCATATAGCTTTCAATAATTTCTCTATGCTTATATGTCCTACAAATAATGCCCAAACATATTCTTTTGTCTTTAGCATATTTTCGGCGGACTTTAAATCTGCCTCCGACTCCTTAAGCCAACGATCGTATTCTATATATACATTCATCACTAAACTGCTATTTGACCTTAATGCCCTTTTCCTTAATTTCTTTTACGAACAAACTTATATCTTCGCGAAACTCCTGCGGCCTATAGGTGTGAATTTCTATTCGTGGATCAGTGTCAATGACAATATCATTAAATTTCTGTGCATCTATAAATTTATTGCCCGTAAAATCCTCTGACACAATTGCCAAATCTATATCACTGTCAAATCTATTTTTTCCGACAACACACGAACCAAAAATATACGCTTCCTTAATTTTTACTATTTTTTCAGCAGCTCGAATAAATTTATCTACAATAGCGTTTATATCATCAACTATATGTGCCGATACAATATTCATTTTTATCCGTTTCCTCTAACATTATTCTAAGCAAGTAGCTATTTTCCAGACACATTTCGGTTACTTCGTCTATGGTTTTCCATAGGAACGACAGCTTTTGACAGCTGTCGGTTTTAACTCAATCTTCCAGCTCATCTATTAATATGCCTTTTATGTTGTTTTTGACTTCTTTTTTCCCCTGTTTCACCATTCTTCTTATTTTCGGGTCAGATAAAATCTCTTCCGTTTCGAGATATCGATCGAGATAATCAATAAAGAGCTTGCTTGACAAATTCGTTTATCTTTATTTTTCGCTTTTTGCTAACTCGACTCTCAAAATAGCCTGAGTTTTTTTGTCAAATTCTATAACAGCGACATCCATAACTAATCACTCCCTCGATGTATAGGTATAAACACATTTCACATATCTTCACCCTTTACCCTCGCCAACCATCCGTAGGGTGGGATTTGCTCAACAGCCTATACTTTGGCAGCCAATCCCAGCGGAACCTTCGCTATGCTTCGACAATCCGCAATTCCGCCAGTTGACAGATCTTCGACCCTTAGTACCCCGAGATCAATCCGCAATTCACAATCCGAATTCCGCAATTCTTTTATTGTTCCCAGTTAACAATGTCGTCATCTGTGCCGTAAACATGATCCCAGCCGGGTGTAATTAGCAGAAAGCTCTCTTTGTTATGAGGCATATGATATGTGCTGATTTTGGCATTAGGATCATCTACAAAGTTGAAGAAATCAGCATCATCGAAAGACCCATTGCCATTGTAATCTTTAAAACGGCCGGTTGCATCTGTGAGAGCTTCATTATCTTCTCTATAATAGATTTGGTTTTTCTTATTGTTATTTGGATCAGTAACACCTATAGGATGCCCATCAGCATCTTCCTGGTCGGTCAGATACTTTCCTCTGTCATTAGCTTTATAGTAAAGAATCGTAGAATATTGTCCGTACTGATTAGTATTGAGTATCGGATCTTTTTTCTTATTATATTTATCGCAAAGCAGCCAAACATATCCGTTATTATCCACGGTTTTATCTTCGACGACAGAAAAACCTTCAGGATTAATGTACGGACCCTTGCGAGCGGTTTTATGGCTCGGGTCACCCCAATTACTATCAGACGGATCTTCCCACGTAGCGCTTGCATCAAAAGTGCCGTCGCTGGAGTAATACCATCCTGTAATACTATCAGGACCGGTATCGGAATTATCGTCAGGCAAGCCAGGAGGATTGTTCGAACCGGTCGCTCCTGTTTTGGCTGGACAGCCTAATTTATCTCTACCCATAAGGGCGAAAGCTAATCGATGAGCGCCCATAACTTCTGGGTTTTCTGTGTTATAGTTACCTCTGTCATCATCTATATTTACTCCGTCGCTCGTTTGAGGCAGTGATTTCGGATAATATCCGAAGTCGGATTTGAACATTTCCAAACCCTGAGTAATGCCGTGTAGCTGAGCTTTGATAGCCACTTCTTTCGCTTGTCTTTGTGCCCTTTGAACAGTCGGAACCAAAATGCTGATAAGCAGAGCGATGATTGCTACTACTGTCAGAAGCTCAACGAGTGTAAAGGCTTGTGGATTTTGTTTTTTCATTTTGTAACTCCTTGTCTTTTAAAAATATACCTAAACCACTTGTTCCGTCAGCCTTTACTACGTATCAGCAATTGTCAGCGACTATGAGCATTATGGATAAGTCCTTTAACTTATTGCTATTAACGCAAGTAAAGACTGTTTACTTTTTATCTATTTTATTGTACGCTAATCGACAAGAGCGGTCAAGGAAAAATGGAGAAAAGAGAAGAGAGAGGAGAGAAGGAAGAATTGATGATTTATAATTGTTGAGCGAAGTGTTGAGTGAAACGTTGAGCGTAGCGAAATCCCTTTGGGAAAATCCCATTGGGAAAATCCCATTGGGAAAGATTGAGGATTGAAGAATAAAAAGCGAAAAACGTAGGCTGTGGGCGGTAGGGGCAGACCTATGTGTCTGCCCAAAATTAGTCATTTAGCATTTAGTATTTGACATTAATCCGGAATTCGAAATTTTATGCGAATTATAGCTGTTGATTATGGTACTCGACGAATCGGGCTTGCTACCGGTACCAGTGAGCTTAGAATAGCAATGCCCTTATGTATTGTCGAATCAGCGGGTGATTTTGAAAAGGATGCTAAGCTGATTATTGACAAATCGCGAGAACTTCAGGGCGAAATTGATATGTTTGTTGTCGGCTTGCCTGTGAATATGGACGGCTCGGAGGGCAAACAGGCGGAGCTTACGCGAAAATTCGCTCATCAGCTGGAAAAAATTTCGGGCAAAAAAGTCGTTTTACAGGACGAACGATTAAGTACATTTTCAGCTGAGAGTAAATTTGTTCAGTCAGACAAATCTGACAACTCACATTCGTATAAGCCCAAAGAAGGCTTCGATGCGGTATCAGCGGCGGTGATTTTGGAAAGGCATTTCGAATGTCATTAACATAATTGTTGAGATATTAATAATTGTCGGCAGCTTTAATGAGAGCTTCTTGTGCTTGATCCAGCCTATACCTAATAACTGCTTTTATGTCGGAACGATCTAAATCCATTTTCCTTCCCGCATAATATTAAGGACAAACGGAGACGCCCGCAAGGGAGAATCTGTAAGTTCATCTTCGGCAAAACACATAACGGATATTGTTCTTCGCATATTAAATTCAAGCTCAATATCAAAGCATAGGTCGGATATTTGCTTTTCTATTTCCCAATCTACTTTTAGTAAAACCACCATAATGTCGATGTCTGAGCTTTTATTCATTGATTCGCGAGCAGCAGAACCATAGAGAATTACCTGCTGTGCTCCGAATTTTTCCTTCAACTGAGATGATAGATTTTTGATTATTCGCTTTTCTTCTTGAGACAGTTTCATTATGTTTATAATACTTTTTTGCTCACCCACAATGACAAATAAAGAATGTCGAATGATAAATGATGAATGTCGAATTTTGGGCAGACACACAGGTCTGCCCCTACCGCCCACAGCCTACTTTTTACTGCCAACCACCTACGTTTCTATCTTCTACTTAAATCCGCAATCAACAATCCGCAATCTCTTTTCCCTCTTCTTCTCTTCCCCAAACCGGAGGGAGAGGGATTCGAACCCCCGGTGCGTTTCCGCACAGCGGTTTTCAAGACCGCCGCCTTAAGCCGCTCGGCCATCCCTCCATAACTATTACGCTAATAACGCTTAGCTATCTATAATTATAACAAAGTGGAGCTGATGGGAGTCGAACCCACGACCTCTTGCATGCCATGCAAGCGCTCTCCCAACTGAGCTAC
>WFQY01000420.1 GCA_015486815.1 Phycisphaerae bacterium
GTGGTGGATATGCTCCGTGGTATTTGTTACTAACGGGCTGGAATAGCGCTTGGTGGTGGCATTCGACTTTTCTGCATCCTGCTAACGGAGCTTGCAAGTGGAATTTAGAGTTAACACCTATCGTAGCTGATATGGCTAACTCGGTTAAGGAAATTAAAAATGGTATTGCGAGTATAATCGAACATTCAAAGAGGGTAACCGACCCGATAGCGGTATATTATTCCGAAAACAATTGGCACGCAAGCACGATAGAAAGCGGGATTGGAAATCATATAAATAATCTCGGATTAAAGTATGAATTTTGGTTTGCAAATAATTTATCCGATCAGCTCATAGGCGATGACGAAATGCGCCGGATTTGGGGCAAGGTTAAACCCAAAGGCCACTACGCAGCTGCTTCGAAAAACTTTTATCTGCTGCTGCACGATTTGGGATTTCAGCCGACAACAATAGCAAGACAACAAATAGAAGCAAAAGAACTGATATACCCTAAAACTAAAGTTCTTGTCCTTCCTTTTGTCGTTTCACTTTCGGATAGAGAAGCTGAAGTGATAAAGTCCTTTGTAAAATCGGGCGGCCTGCTTATAGCTGACTATAGGTGTGGCCTGCGAGACCTGCACGGACGAATGCGTAAAGTTGGCGTGCTTGATGACGTTTTCGGGATAATCCGCAAGGATACGCAAATTGTCCGCAAACGCAGTTTCGTTGTCGTTAATAATAGATGGGATAAAGAAGGTGCCAAATTTCCAGCTGTGTTTCACGAACGTATTCATAAAGGCAGAGCTTATGCTCTGGGCTATAATGATGATGGCGTAGAAGCGTTCTTTGTAAATAAATATGGCAAAGGAAGGGCTATATATTTCAATTGCGATGTCTATTCTTACGATGAGATGAGAAGAAAATCAACGGAAAGCGAGTTTCGCGAGTATATGAGAATGCTAATAAGGACATACGCAGGCCTTTTGTCCGATGTGATTGTCAGGTCAGATTCTGGCAATCGGTTAGGTGCGATTGAAGTTAGCAGATTCCGTGACAGTGATAATTGGTATGTCGGGATATTGCCCGACTTTGCTATCGAAAACAGATATTCAACCACCACATCAATTCGCTTTCCGCAAAAAGCTTATATTTATGATGTTCGAACCAAACATTATTTTGGCTTTACCGATACGGTTGAGACAACAATAAAGTCGGGTGAGCCAAAACTGTATGCCTGCTTACCAAGCAAGGTGCAAGCAATTACGATTAAAACATTTCCGCAACAACTGTCGCGAGGCAAGAAGATAACCGTCGATATCGAAATTTCCAGCGAAACTCGTAGCTCTCATTC
The DNA here is from genome assembly GCA_015486815.1 of Phycisphaerae bacterium. Classification (GTDB taxonomy): domain Bacteria; phylum Planctomycetota; class Phycisphaerae; order JAAYCJ01; family JAAYCJ01; genus S014-18. The sequence goes on from WFQY01000420.1 coordinate 1,331, forward strand.
GGCAATACTGCAAATAGAATATCCGGACGGCAGCCGACCTGAATTTTTGCACAGAGTTATTTATCTGCCCGAGGGTAAAGGTACGTTTTCATTCGTGCCAGCGCTGAATGCTCCCAAAGGAAAATGGAAAATAATCGCTACCGATTGTATCAGTGGAATCACATCTATCGCTCAGATAACAATTCGGAGTGTTCCTATGCACAAAACTTATCGGTAGAAATTGAGTCTTTGAAAGTTCGATTTTGTATTAAGGGTGATAACATACCTTTTCCAACTTCAGCGGTTTTTGGGAGCTTTTCTCTTAAAATACTTATTGGTCATCCGGCAGGATTAACACGATTTCGATACCTAACGACAATTTCCCCCGTAATTAGGGTTTGCTGAATAAATCTCAACTTATGTATTGACAGAGAGATACGTTCTGTTTATACTGTCTCAAGTGGACGGGGAATTGACAGAATAGCTTGAAACCCTTGCACTTGGAGACACGGATGTATCGCAAAGACAACCCCCATCAGATGAAATTTCAGGACCTTTACCTTCCATTCGGCGGCAAACTCAGCGGAGATAATCGTTGGGTCATTCTCTCTGAACAGATTCCCTGGCAGAGATCAACGAGATGATAGTTGAAGCTGCTGTCAATCGGGAATCAGAAATTACGGATGAATCTTCCGACGATGAGCCAACAAATAATGGCAAGTTAATTGTTGATGCAACATGTACACCAGCCGACATTACCTATCCCACGGATTTGAAACTTCTTAATGAAGCCAGAGAAAAGACCGAAGAGATGATCGATACTATGCATACACCGGTCCGCCCTTAGGTCGTCCGAAAAAGCTGACCGAAGAGACTGCCTGTGAGCTGAAGGAGCAGCGAGAAATTCATCGCAGGGATGAGATCGACAGGATTGCGATAGAAGGTAAATTTGGACAGGGTAAACGACGATTCACACTGAGCCGCATCATGGCCAAACTTGCCGAAACATCTGAAGCTGCAATCGTAATATCATTTCTCGTGATGAATTTGGAGAGAATACTCTCTCTTTTGTTATATTTTTTATCCTGCTTTTGCAGAAGGCAGCGTATTACGTTGCGTACCAGTGCTGCCGGAGCCCAAAATCGCAGCTGGAATATGCAGATTGCAGCATGAGACATCGCCGAGCAGCACCGTCACATACAAGAAAATATTAAAAGTGAGTTATTCAGCAAACCCTAATTATCATAACAAGATTAATTTTATTTTGCATAGTTTTACTTTGGTGGAGTTACTTGTTGTTGCTATTATTGCCCTTCTGGTCGCAATACTCTTACCCGCACTGAGCGCAGCAAGGGAACAAGCGCGTATGGCGGTTTGTAAGTCCGATATGAGGCAGATAGGAATTGCAACCATTGAATATAGTTCGCAAAATAATGATTATTTACCGGTTTTTGGTATTTATAAAAGTCCGTCCAGACGTTATGCATCTTTTGATCCACTCGCAGGTGTAGATGGTTCCGGAAGTGGTGCGAGCGACAATTGGCAAGATAAACAGCTATGGATGGGCTCTGACGTATTCACAACTCCACTCTCTTGTCTCAAACAGGACGGAAATTTGAGCAGCCCGACACAATATGTACAAGCTTGTCCGACAAGTAGTGCAAAGATACTTATAAGCTATGGCTATAACTATGCCAATCTGGGTTCGTCAAGCAGACCCGAAGGAGAATAAATATGAGACGAATTAAACAAGCTAACAATCTTTAGCCTTCCCGACTTCAGCGGTTTTTGGCAGGAAGGTATTTTGCTTGGATGTGCAAGCCCCCCCCTTTCCAAAGACTTATAGATGCGTCCCCGACAGGATTCGAACCTGTAACCTTTGGCTCCGGAGATCACAAAGATGTTGTAATGTTTTGACAACAAGACAGTTATATGCCGGTTTTAGCACAAAAATGAGGATTACAAGTGGTTGACAAGTTGCTGAGTAGTGGATAACAAGTAGTAAGGCTTGCGGTGCTTGCGTTGTATGTTATCTGCGGGCAATGATGAGAGACAAAAGACAATGTCATCGGGCAGCATAAATACTACCCAGACAGTTCTTTAATCCCCCTGAATAGATTTTATGTTTTGTACAAATTTACAACTAAACGGAGCTACCGATATTTTAATCCTTTTCTTCTTCCATTCGATTGTGAGGTGCACATTTTCCGAAGGGCTATAGTTTGTGATAAGAAATCCGCAGGCCGTTCTGTCAGGGTCAGACAAATAATCCACCGAATAGAACCATCGGCCCGCAAAGGCAGCAAACGCTTCTCCCTGTCCCTGTACGGGTAAAACCATACAGGCCGAGCTCCGTTTCGCGGTGACGGAAAACTCGGTTTGTTCTTTTATCAAATGATCAATTTTATCTTCTAAGCGCTTTTGCTCCTTTAGGCGAATGCGTTTGTTTTTATTTTTTAGATGGGGACATAAATAGATGACGTGTGATAGTGCGGAAACGTCTGCCGCGTCAATCCTCGAGAACCTTTCATCATAGGAAACTGCTTCCGGATGGGTGCATAGGAGATGAAGCCCGGATTTGGTAGCTTGGTTTAAAATAGCTCTGTCGGATTGAGAGAAGGGTGTGGGCGATGGAATGATAAGCAATTTACAATCTTTGAGTTCTTCAACGGTTAACGGAAGCGTGGCAATTGATGCGCTGTATTTAGCAGCGATGCCAAACTGAACGTTCCAACTCTGCTCAAAAAAGTAGGGCGTATAAAGTAATTTTATTTGTCCGATTTTTTGTGCGTGGAATTGATTCATAAAGTTTTTAATCTGTTTTGCAAGTTTAGCACCTTTTGTAAGTTCAGGTCGCACCTGCGGGTCTTTGAGCTGATTGCAGAAATAATAAAATATTTCCGTACATCCGTTTGCTGTCGCTATAGCAGGCTGAACGCATGCTTCTGGCGGACCGAAACAATCTGCAACACTTTTGGACGTACCCACAAAAATACCTGCTCTTTTGTTATACTTTTGAGCAAGATTACCAAGTAATGCCGTTTCAAAAAGATATGGTATTCCCCAAAAGTACGGGTCGCGAACAATGACGTCGAGGTCTTCCATCCGAGCGACAGCGGTTATGTCTTCAAACTTATTGGGCTGGAGAGTATTATCGTCAAGATTGATCCCTACTTTCAATGAGGGATTGACCCTGTGTATAGTTTTTGCCCATCGTTCAAGCCAGTCTATCCATGTCTTTGTTCGCCAATCGAAATATTTTTTGTATACCGGTGAAACCAGCATATATTTCCTTATATCGTCTTTTCTTTGGAAGAATTTATCAACGTGTTTTGGAAACGTCTTTGTCCCCGAATATTTCTGCCAGCTTGCGAGTGCAAGGTTGTTTAAGTCGTGAGACACACTCGGTTCATCCCATATCAGCCCGACAATATATGGCGAGATTGCTCTTACCATCTTTTCCGTTTGCTTACAAATAAGTTTGACAAAACTTTCGTCGGATATAGAAGCTGATTTCTTAAATGTGTGCAAAATAAACTTCGTTTTATGATTATTATCACGAACATAACCTTTAGGATGAACAAATTTTTCAACGTTTGCAGGGCTTTGACTGGGTTCGGGATATTTCATATACGGAAATATCCTCATCAATGCATCAGCCTGTTTGATTTTCTTTAGCAAATTAATAAATGATCTTATGTTTCCATTACCCATCGGAAAGAACATCGGACTTAACGTATCCATACCTGCTAATTTTGTCTGTTTGACAAATTCTTCCGTTGTCGAATAGGGATGGAAACTTCCCCATTGCGGAATTCCCCATTCGCTGAAATGCACATCGTTTTCTGCAAAGGTAATAGAAACAGTCAGTGAAACTATCCAAATAATCAGCAGTTTTTTCATAAGGTTATCGCCACAGAACTAATTATTATGCAATGCGCCTGGTCCTTCTTTTTTGGCTTTTCCCAAGGAAAGGTCGATTGCATGGATATATACCGATCTGATTATTCCACCTCCTCCGCCATTATCTATTACACGTACAGCTATGAAATTATCATCGTTCCACTTCACATATTTGGTGATATCGATTATAAGTTTCCGGGCATATTTCATGCATTTGCCGACGAATTTACCATTAAAATATACCATTCCACCATCATCGAATCCGCCAAAAGTAAGTAATATTTTGTGTTTTCCTTTTAGCCTATCCCAGTTATCAGGTAGCCGAAATCTGTATCTATACCATGCAATTCCATCATAGCTTGATGCTTGCGGTAATGCTGACTCCCAGCATCCAGGCACTTTAATCTGCATCCACGTTTTAGTTTTCCATTTGTAAGAAATTGAATACCAACCTTCTTTGATACCAATATCTTTGGGGTCAAGCTTGAATTTCCACATATCGTTTAGAGATATTGTCAAACTATCGCCGACAGGTAAATATCCGGGATATATTTTTACTGATTTGACTGAACAAGACTTTGGCTTTTCAAATTTAATAACATATTGTGTGCCCCTTGCCGGTGGTAATGGAAGTTCGACTCGGCGATAGCCACGAGAAGGCGTTATCTTAACTATTTGTTTTCCGTTAACCAATAGATATCCGGGATTACCTCGTATCTTTAGTATAAGATACAATCCCTCACCAAAACCACCGTTCAACTTGATAATTTTTGTGCTACTCGACTCCAATATTGGCTTGCGTTTTTTGATCTGCCAGCGTTGACCATTGTTCATAACCTTTTTTATGAAGTTCAAAACATAAATGGGCTCAGTCTTGCTTTCTTCAGATGAATATTTAGGTATTCCGACTAATAATTTACGAAGCTCATCGTATTTTTCTTGCCTTACAAGCTTTCTGGTTGTTTTCAACAATTCATTGCCTTCTGCGATAAATAGAGTTTTTTTCAGTGTCGGCATTAGTGCAGTATAGTATTTTAGAAGTGTTTCATAGCTTTGCCTTCCTCTCGAATGAACTTTATTTCTATATTTTCTCATTTGTGGAAGAATCCATCTGCAGAACGCCAATCTACGTTTTAGCTCCTGAACGGAAATATCTACAGTTGGTCTTGAATATGGAACAGAAGATTGGATTATCTTAGCTATTATACACCAAGCATCACCATAGAGAAACTTTAGACATGTAGGTAGCAACTGATTATAGAAGTAGTTTTTATCAGTGGGCAAGCGTTTATTCCACATATAGCAAGCTGCCGCTGTATTGGCAGGCTCGACGCCTAATGCCCCCGTACCGAAAAGGTATCCATCCAATACACTATCGGGATATTCCGCAATTTTAAGCATCGTTGGCACAAGACAATATCCATTTTGCATAGCATATTGATACATTATTATTTCGCGATTGAGAAATTTCTTATATCCTCGGGCATGTTCAGGCCAGGCACTCGGACTTTCTATCGCAATAATCACATCTTTGGGAATCAATTTGCTTACTCGAATCAGATACCCCTGCATATCTTTATATTTGAATGGATTATCATAGTAACAGGGAATCGTTACGACCAACAGGCAGTCTTTATCTACCGATTTTATCGCTTGGTAATCGTTATTTATGGCATCGGCATCTGCCTTTGCAAGGTCATTTCCGTAAACCTTCCGACACCGTTCACATCTTTTGCCCCAGAACTCATCGTGATATATTCTCCAATATCCTGCATCTGTTGCATCGTGAGTAAATACAAATCCTGCATGTCTTTTTGCAGAAGCTTGCCTCAATTTAAAATATAATTCCTTTCGTTTCGGATTGCTCCAGCACGTAGCAATTTTAGGATTGGGCCCGCAATTGGGCGTTTTGGGCAGTTTTTGGTAAGCCCAATATCCACAGCCAAGATATAATCCCCGTTTTCGCATCCTCAGGTTTGTTGCTGCATCCACAGCTCCGTGAACAAGCATATTGATTTTCAAATTTTTCGCCAGCCAGAGAAATCGTTTTATATTACGTTCGGGATATGGCATTATAAGCGCTCGCCATTTGAAACTTGGCCAATCTCGTATCTTTGCAAACTGTAGCTGTACCTTATTATTATCTTTGCGGAGTAATTGGCAGAGCGAATAAACTCCATAGATAACTCCCTGATCATCGCTACCTGCAACAAATATTTCTTTGGCAGATTTTGGATAAATTACATATCCCTGTGGACATGGAGATTTTGGGGTAACTCTTAACTTTTTGCTTATTTGCTCATCCCAGACAGGGTGAGAAAACGAACCAAGATAAATTTTGACAGCATCTGCTCTTTTGGACAACTTCTCTCTGATTGGAGGTTTATCAATAATCCGGGCTAATCCGGATATTTCTTTCGCTAAATCATTAGCTGCTATTTTGATTTTTTCCGAAGCATTAGGTGGAATAATAATTTCGCAATCATATCTGCCTGCCGAAGCAATTACCGCTGACTTGTTGAGCATTTTTATCCAATGTGGGACGGGAATAATCGTATCCGTCATTGGTTTCATTTGCGCAACTTTTTTTTCAATATCAGCAGGTTTAAACGGACTGCCATAAACAGTCCAGAATGGACAAACTATAGCTATACAGAATATAACCACAAACTTTTTGCGCATTTGTTTTTTCCTCCCAAGAAACTTTCATTTTAGCTATAAGCTTTAGAACGGGTCATCCTGCGGATACCACCACCAATATCCGATATTGGTATAGGATTGACCATCAGGAGCTGCTATTGAACCGTCTTCCATCCACTGAGCATGGAAATCGCAGAACAAGACATTATACCCATCATTGTGTCTGGCATTGGTATAGTTATACCAGTAGTTTGTACGGGTATGAAAGTGGTTACAATCAACCATTAAAACCTTCCTCGATGGGCTTTCAATCTCATCGAGTCTGCGCCCTGTCATCATCATACTAATTGCATAACTTCTCGGGAAAGGACCACCTGGCGGAGCGCCTGCCCCCTCCCATGGAGAGCCCGGACGTTTGTCCGGATCAGATGGGCATTGGGTAACTTTCGTATCTTTTCGTGATGTACAGTATGGACCTAAATGATACCACCATGTCTTCGTCGCCCATGTATATCCTCCTACGCCGGATGGTGGGATACGATCGTTATTGTCCTGAGCATACTCTAAAAAAGCTTGCCCTATTTGCCTGACATTAGATTGGCAAACAGTATTCTGAGCAGCTTCCCGTGCCCTTTGCAATGCAGGCAATAAAATCGCTACTAACACCGCAATAATCGCTACTACTACCAAAAGTTCTATTAAAGTAAAACTTTTTTTCATCGACATAACACATCCTCTGCTTATGTGTTTTGACGCAGAACAAGAGGCGCAGCATAAGCTGCGTCTCTTGCTGCTTGCTGCCTTTCGTTCTTACTTTCTGCGAATCAAACCAGCCAGACCAAGCAACATCAATCCAATCGTCGCAGGCTCGGGTACAGGAATTAGTGGTGAATAACCACCCGCCGGTACTGTATTATCAGGCAGAGTGGTATCGCTAGCCATAAATGCTATCGCGTCGATATACGGACCGTCATTGCCAGCACGGGCAATCTGCAGAGACCAATCGGTAGTGTTGGAGTCAATGGTAATCCTTGCTGTGTAGCCGTATTCATCATTCGTTGCCCAGTACCAGTGAAAGTGACCATCATTGTCCGTTTCCCGAGCAGTTCCGACACCCGGCCACAGACCACTATTGTCGTTTTTGAATCCGTTAGGCCACTGGAATAGACGCACGTCACGATTGTTATCACCACTGTACAATCTGACAGCCACATAATACGTTCCTTCTGGTAGGTCATTTGCTCCAATCCAATAGATGCCATACTGACCAGAACCTAACCGCAGTTCAGAGCCTCTGGATAGTTCTCCAGGCAATACCAAATTGCCTACGCTACCTGTGCCTGCATCGATTCGCTCACCTTCGAGATAGGCATTTATCGGTGTAGCATAGACTGAGCCCACACAGAAAAGTACCATTCCTACAATTACCATTTTCTTAACCATCGCATTGCTCCTTTCATTAAAAAAGCGACCAAAATTAACCAATAAACCACAATTTCCATTTCGTACCTGTTTCATAAAAAATCTCCTTGAAAAAAAATGTTAAACTAAAGAGCTTTTGATCTTTCCAATTACAATTCAACCCAATGGGGTTTCGCTCCGCTCAACAATTAGCAATTCTTTCGGTCTGTCTCTACTCTTTACCATATCTTTTTCTCCTTAAAGTTATGACCAAATAGGCTTGACTCTCTAATAACAACCTTAGCAGGTATTAGTTTATGTATCTTCTCCCTCGCTAAATCCACTTTGTTTATCTTTTCAAATAAAAGATTTAATGCCTGTGTTATAAGTTCTTCTATAGGCATACGAATTGTCGTAAGTGGCGCGGGTAGAAATTTGCCATATTCTTCATCGCTGCAACCTGTGATTGCCAACTCTTCAGGAATACGTTTGCCTTCATCAATAGCCAATTTATAGATAGCAGCTGCCTGTATGTCGGTCTGGCAGATAATCGCATCAGGCCAATCGTTTTGTATCTGTGATTTGAAAAGTTTGGCTAATGCTTCGGGGCTTTTGTCTTCGAAATAATCTATATCCTTTCCAATCCAACGGAACTTTATACCTTTTTTATCAGCTATTGCATTAACTACTCCCTCATATCTTGCATTGATTGATGGACTTTCGCCCTTTGCAAAAAAGACGATATCCTTACATCCCTGCTCTAACAGATGTGTGGTAAGTTCGTAATATGCCTGTTTTCTGTCCCAATCAATAATACTTGCCTGCAGGATCGGGTTATATCCTACACTTACACAGGGAAATCCTGAACTTATTACTTCCTTTAGCACAATACGACGTTTCATATCAAGAGCAGGCGAAAGCAGCAGTAACCCGTCGATTTGCCTATCGAGTAATCTTCTTATTTCATTATCTTCTGCCTTTCCGTACCATTGAACCATACTGAAAAGCATCTCATAGCCATGCTCATAGATTTTTCGCGTAAGCAGATCGATTTGTCTGTAATTGACATATACATTGTGAGCGATAACGCCTACGGATGTGGTTTTTTGAGTGCGAAGTGATTTTGCAATCTGATTTGGACGATAGTCTAACTTTTCAATAACTTCCAGCACGCGTTTACGGGTTTCTTGTCCGACCCGTATCGTTGGATATTTATTGTTAAGCACCTGCGATACGACTGCGGGTGATGTTTTAGCAAGTTTTGCAACCTCTTTAAGCGCTACCATCTTCTGACTTTCCCTAATATTCCATAATAAATCGATTTATCATCTACTAATAGTATAGCAAGAACTATCTATCCTGTCAAGAAGACTTTTCCGCAAACTTCTCGATTTTTTAAGATTTTTTTCGAGGGGAAAATTCGGAGTAGGGTTTTTGATGTATCGAGTCTTTGCCGGTGCTTCTGCACCGCTTTCAGCCTACTTTTGGCTAAATAAAAAAAGTATTACAGCAC
>WFQY01000421.1 GCA_015486815.1 Phycisphaerae bacterium
ACAACATATAATAGCAGTGCCAGAACAATCTTTGCAAAGCACCATTTTCCCGAAACATTGTCCGTGATTGCAAAAAGGCATCGATAATTTCATCTGACATACCAAGCCAGCTTGCATTTTCACGAATGAAATCTTCATTGAAAAAGAAAAGCTCTTCGGGTTGATGTTGATTGGACAAATTCCACGTCTGCTGCCAAACTCTTCTTTCATCTGAGAGTTTTAATATCTCGAGTACCTTCGTGCAATCCGTAAACGACTTTCCCTTATATTCCATAGCTGTCCAATTCCTTGTATTTCATCTGTTAGATTTCTGCAAAATGCAAATCCGTAGGGGCGGACCTGCGTGTCCGCCCTAATTTTTGGGCAGACACATAGGTCTGCCCCTACATATCAATCGGAATTTTTGCATTTTGCAGGAGTCTATTCATCTGCGTAAATTTTCATCTCCGCAACATTGTAACCGTTATTATATTCTTCAAAAAACTCTGTCGAGCCGACGGTACTGGATAGCTTCGGATATGTGGTTCGCTTTGATTTGTTCCGTCCCTTCAATATCCGCTATCGTCCTCGCTACTCGAAGAATCTTATCGTGTGCCCTCGCTGACAGCCCAAGCTCCATAACTGCATTCTTCAAAATCATCTCACACGATTCATCAAGCTGGCAGTACTTTTCTATATCCCGGCGGGTCATTCTCGCATTGGTCATTCCATCTGTTTTGTCCGAAAATCGTTGAGCCTGCCTTTGACGTGCGCGAACTACATCTTCGCGCATCTGTGCAGATGTCCTTCCGCTCGGTGCGCTTCTCAGCCTGTTCAAATCGACCGGCAGAACTTCAAGGTGAATATCTATCCTGTCCATCAAAGGCCCGCTGATTTTCCCTATATACTTTTCTATTTGGCCTGGCGTACATCGGCATCGCTTTTGCGGATGAGTATAATATCCGCACGGACACGGATTCATCGCTCCGATAAGCATAAATCTCGCGGGAAACGTCAGCGATGAACGTGCGCGTGAAATTGTTACCTCTCCGTCTTCGAGTGGTTGACGTATCATCTCGAGAGTAGCTCGCGTGAATTCCGGCATCTCATCTAAAAATAAAATTCCATTATGTGCCAGACTGATCTCACCGGGCTGTGGGTGATTACCTCCACCGACAAGAGCTACGGAAGAAGACGAATGGTGAGGCGTGCGTATCGGCCGAGTGCCGACGAGTCCCTGACCGTTTTTCAATAGTCCGACCGAAGAATATATCCGTGTCGTCTCCAATGCCTCCTGGAGCGTCATAGGCGGAAGGATTGTAGGCAACCTTTTCGCAAGCATTGTTTTACCCGTACCGGGTGGACCTATCATCAATACGTTGTGTCCGCCGGCAGCTGATATTGTCATTACGCGTTTTGCAAGCTCCTGCCCCTTTACATCCGCAAAATCAAGCTCATATTCGCTTACCTGCTGGAACATCTCATCAACATCGACCCGTGTCGGTTCCAGCGGTAATCTGCCTGTGATAAATCCGACAGCTTCAGCCAGATTGCCCACGCCTATCGCATCGACGCTATCGACAATTGCCGCCTCTGTAATATTTTCACGCGGAACGATTACCCCGCGATAGCCACGCTCTGCTGCTAACATCGATATCGATAATACACCCTTAATCGGACGCACTCGACCGTCAAGCGCAAGCTCACCCGCAATGAGATATTCATCAAGTGCGAATCCCTCGATTTGTCCGTCGGCACAGAGCATTCCTATTGCGATAGGCAAATCGAAAGCAGGCCCTTCTTTACGCACATCTGCGGGAGCAAGATTTATTAACGTGCGATGTTTCGGAAATCGGTATCCGCAATTAACCAGAGCTGTCTTTATTCTGTCGAGGCTCTCTTTAACCACCGCATCCGGCAGACCTACCATCATTACCCCTGCAAATCCGCGAGACGAAACATTGATTTCTATCTCACACTCGATAGCTTCTATGCCCGAAAGTGTTACGCTGTGTATTTGAGCTAACATAGGGAAATATTGTAGATTGTCAGATGCAAATTGTAAATTGCAAATTTATAACGATGACCTTAAAATGCTGCTATGTCAAATATGCTAAAAAAATTATGCATTACTGTTTTCGGTTCGGGATATCTGCCTATTGCGCCCGGAACGTGGGGTTCTGCTGTCGGCGTAATTCTCTATCTGCCTATATATCTCAGCTTTGATTATGTATATGTGAATTATCTTCTCGCTGGTTTGATTATTTTGGTTAGCATCACAGGCATCGCATTCGGACGATGGGCGATTGAACATTTCAAATCCAGCGACCCCAAGCCTTTCGTTATAGACGAACTTGCGGGAATGTGGATTTCGTTATTAATGATGCCAGCTGCCAAAAGCTGTTCTATGCTGTCAACCATACTATTTACTCAGTTTATATTGTTTAGACTGTTCGATATAATCAAACCCACGCCCGCTCGACAATCGGAATCGCTACCAGGTGCTGTGGGAATAATGGCGGACGATATTATCGCTGGCGTTTATGCGAACATAACAGGCCAGATATTGTTTAGACTGATTTTCCACTGAGACGATCTCGTTCCGAACTGCCTATGCTGAGCCACTCGAATACCCTGTTTGACCGGAAAATATGCTTGCATACGTACATACATTCCGCTTAAGTTATCCACAGACGATTTAATAACTCAAACTGACCGATTTTATGCCGCGAGGAGTTTTTCCAAGCGGTGAATAACAGGTTTTTCATGGCTATATTTGATAACATCTCGAGCGTTCTCCTGCCAGATTATCCGACGCATTCTGTCTTTGAGTTTGCTGATCGGTTCAAGTCGTAGCACTTTCTTGGATTTGTTTTGGCCTTTTGCACATTGGGCTTTAATTCCAATATGAGTCAGGCAGGCATA
>WFQY01000422.1 GCA_015486815.1 Phycisphaerae bacterium
CATCAGCAGAGATATTTTCAAATTAAAAGTTATGGACTATACGAATACGTCAGCCTCCGCCTATACGACATTCATCGACAATTCACTGGTAAAAATCCGAAAAGATGCTGATTACGAATATAAAAATAAGCCAACGAACTCAGCTAAATTATCAATAGCTGGTAATGAATATGAATCTTTTCAAATTGTCATCATTCCCTTCAGAACCATAAGCGGCCTAACGCTTGAATTTTCAAATCTAAAATCCGCCGATGGCAAAGGCGTTATCAAAAAAGAAAATATTAAGTGGTATAAGGTCGAATATGTCAATACACAGAGGGAATTGTATCCGGTTAAATATGTTGGCTGGTGGCCTGACCCGCTGGTGCCGACGGAGAAAATCAATATCCCCTCATCGCAATACGCTCAGCCGATATGGATTACCGTTTATGTACCTGCAAAAACGCATAGCGGAAAGTATAACGGTACGATAACCATAAAAGCCCCCAATCTACCCGACCGCAACATTTCGCTAACGGTGAACGTCCGCACTTTCTCATTACCTAAAAAGGCAACCTTCAAAACATCATTTGCCGCGCGAGACGCCGCTGGCTATTACGTCAAATGGGGTATCTTGAAAAAAGGCGACCCCGCCCTTAAAAATATGGACAGGCTTTATCGGGATGCTCTATTGGAGCACAAACTTTCACCTGCACGAATAGCCAGCGTCAAACCGAAACTGATGAGAAATGCGAATGGCGATTATTATGTCGATTTTTCGCAATTCGATAAAGACTTGAATCATTATCTCGCTCGTGGCCTCAATAGCTTTACCTTTGGCGGATATTGGGGTTGGCGTAATACGATGAAGGGTGCGAAACAAAAATTTATCGTTTGGCCCGAAAACGCTGACAAACCCGAGCAGATAGTATTAAACGTATTAAGCGAGCCTTACAAAAAACTCATGCTGGATTATTTCCGCTCGTGGGCTGAGTATCTGCAGAGAAAGGGCTGCCTCGATGATGTCTATTGTTATATATATGATGAGCCTGGCGCCAAAGAAATCGATAAGGTAAATAAGCTGCTAAATGTCCTCCATCAAGCCAATCACCGTTTGAAAGCTATCATTCCCGGCGTACCCAATGGCACAATACCCAAAACATTTTCTCTCGATTTGGATATTTTATGTCCCTTGCTGCCGGGAATTACCGATAAGCGGATGCACAAACTGCAAGCTAAAGGCAGGCATTTATGGTGCTATGTCTGTCTCAATCCGCGTCATCCGTATCCGAATTTCTTCGTTGATTATCCTGCCACTGACCATCGTATTATTTTCTGGATGGCGTGGAAATATAAAGTCGAAGGATTACTCTATTGGCAAACAACATTTTGGGCTAATCATAATCCGTGGGACAACATCGAAACATATACAACAACTCACGGCGACGGCTGTCTGTTCTATCCTTCGCTGACCAAGCCGATAAAGGTAATACCCGCGATGAGGCTCGAAAATATTCGCGACGGTGTAGAAGATTATGAATATTTCGTTACTCTCAAAAAGCTCGTAAATCATATCGAAAACGCTAAGATAAAAGTAGATTCGAATTTGTTGAAACATGCGCAAGAGCTTTTGGCCATTCCAAATAGTATTGTCGCTACCCCATCATCATACACGAACTCGCCGACATCGATACTATCGTATCGCGACAGAGTCGGCAACATAATAGACAAACTAAATTCAGCTATGGCAAAATAATATCTTGCCCGCCGCTCGCTGAGTGTCCCGTTGGTTCCGAAGGTCCCAATGGGATGCCTTCGGTAAATGCCGTTGGCAGACGTATCGAAGCGATTGCGACAAAATATTTCCTTGTATTGTTTTTCTGCAAATGCTAAAATTCCTTGCGAATTATTTGCGTTTGGTGTTTTCTCTGAAATTCTGTGGGATAGGAAATGAAAGTATTACTTGTAGGTTCAGGCGGACGTGAGCATGCCCTCGCATGGAAGATAGCTGATTCCCCTCTCGTCCATGAGCTATATTGTGCACCGGGAAATCCGGGCACCGGCGAAATCGCCACCAATATCGACATCGCTGACAGCGACATCGATTCACTCATTACATTTGCGAAAGATAAAAATATCGAGCTTGTAGTTGTCGGACCTGAAGCTCCGCTATTTGCAGGCATAACCGACAAGCTAAATGCAGCGGGAATAAAAGCCTTCGGACCACGCTCAGCCGCCGCCCGACTCGAATCGGACAAAGCATATTGTAAAGATTTGATGAAACAATATTCGATACCGACTGCCGAATCGCGAACATTCATAAACTTCGACGACGCAAAAGCATATATTGCTTCCCGAGACGAACCGCTTGCGGTAAAGGCTTCGGGTCCCGCCAAGGGCAAAGGTGTTATTGTCTGCGACGACCCCGCCGATGCCCTGCTTGCCGCTGAGAAAATCATGGTCGATAAAATCTTCGGCTCCGCCGGCGATAAACTCGTTGTCGAAGAGAAACTAACAGGCCAAGAAGCTTCAATACTCGCATTCGTCGATGGCAGAAACATATACATTCTCGAATCTGCTCAAGACCACAAACCGATAGGCGATGGCGATACAGGCCCGAACACAGGCGGAATGGGTGCATATTCTCCCACGCCCATTATTACCGATGCGGTAATATCTCAGATAGAAAGGCAGATTCTCGTTCCGATTATCGATGCTGTCAATCGCGAAGGCACTCCTTTTTCGGGCGTCCTTTATGCGGGTTTAATGCTCACGACAACAG
>WFQY01000423.1 GCA_015486815.1 Phycisphaerae bacterium
CTATTAGATTAGATATTATAATTGTCCTGTATTTACATATTTTGTGAGTTCACCAACAGACATCTTCGATATGCCACACGTCTTATTACTTCGACGATAGACATCAGACCCAAGCTAACATACGACCTCGCCAATAGCAATCGTTGCATTTATCGACGTTAAACTAAACCTTAATTCTTACATTCCATATTAACACCCCACCCAAATAATGTCTATAAATTTTTCAAAAAATCTCCCTTACCTACGGGGGCGTATCGTGTTTGTAGATAGAATTTTCCGTGCGTTGAGTAATCCCGTTGGGCTCGCATCGAAACGAGAATCACCCGTCATCCACCAACTGCTTGCATCTGCCAATACGCTCGTAACCATACTGACGTATTCAACCCGCAAACGAATTTACCGAGTATCTCATATCCTTTGGGCATATCTTTCGAACTCAACGGCTCAAGCCATTTCATATATCCGCTCTGCCCATGCTTCGAAAGTACCTGCCCCGCCAATTTCAAATATTTCTTATTACCTGTCAATTCGAATACATCAACGAGCGCACCGGCAAGCTGAGACAAAGGCCGACGAATATTGCCACGCCAACGGAGAAAATTCCAATATCGTGCAGGGGCTTTGTCCCAATGCGGCTTTATCTGTTCACCCTTCTTTTGACCCGAAAGAAACGTAAACAGCCAGCCATAACCATCTTCGTCCATTCCGCCTAACGCACTTTTAACAACCCGCTCAGCGGAGCTCCTCCAACGAGCCCGCTCTTGTGGCACCGTCTTGCACAAACTTCTACTCGCAAAACCAACCAAACACGCAACATTATCCGAAAGCGAATAGCTTGGCAACTTTTCAAGCGGATCCACCCTGCTCATAAAAATATCAAACCAACCTTTATGCTGACGCTTATCAGATAAACTCATCCCCACAGCACTGCAATATAACCCAAACGCAACACTATGCGGCGCACAGCAACCCCATCGACAGATACCAAGCATATAGTTAAACGTATAGTTATTCACATCCCAACAATCGGCACAAGCAAGCAAAAATTTATCTATCCATTTGCGTTCAGCCGTTGACGCTAAAATCTCGCGATAAACCTCCAGCGCATACATTACCCGCTGATATTGATCAACGCTTACCTCACCCGAAAGATGAGCATTCTTTATTCCGCCATAAGGCTTAGGCAGAAAACCCAACATCGGCTTGACCACCCAACCGCTATACTTCGAGCCCGCAAGAGCAGCGGACTTTAGCGCATTGAACAACTTCTTTGCAAGCTGCTTCGCTCGTTTATCACCCGTTACCCGATACTTATAAACATTCGCCAACAAAAACTCAGCCGTCGCCATCAAGCTATCTTCATAACCGAAAAATCCCGCCTTCCACAATCTTCTCGGCACATCGACGCTATTAAAACAAACCCTATCGGGAATATCCTTATCGCGAATAGGCTTAAGCCCATCTTCGAGTATCATCGAATAGACCAACCCGTCCTTATCCATCATCTTCGAAGCAATCAGCGAATAAATCTTCTCTTCACGCGCCCTCAGCTCATCAACCATAGTCTGCTCCTATAATAGCTACACAAAATATTCTATTGCAAACACACCGATGCCATTCTGAACAAATTCACCCGGCAGGTCAATCTGAAAATAAGACCAATTTCCACCCGACCAGCAATGAGATTCCACCCCGTCAAACTCTGATACAGGAATACCATTATAATAAAATTTCGCATCGTTTACCTTAAACGGCAATCTTATCTGCAAGCCAAACGCATTATCAAGCTCAACCCTATCGACAGAAGAATCTTTAGGCTTACCATAGCCACCAGTTACAGGCGAATATGCACTTACCGGATAATCCAACTGCTCATTGAACAGTTTTCGTAACTTACGGATATTTACCTGCGCACAATTCCTACTCAAAAAATCAAACAAGCTATCTACAAGCAATCGCTTTTCCGGATGCGATGTCGTAAACGCTGAAAATTCAGGCAGAGTAGTCCAGTAAAAAAGATTCGCCCCTTTAAGCGGATACTGAATCGTACCGTAACAAAAATTTCGTATCTTATCATTCCACAATTCCGCTCGTGAATATCTGCGATTTTGTGCGCTTCGACCAGCTGACACTATTCGAGATAATCCTAACGGTGCAATCACATTAACCGGATACCCTTCATACAACGCACCCTGCCAACGTTCCGTCCCCAGCTCAAGGGCACGAATCAGTCTAACCGCCCCGGAAAAATCATTCGCAACCTCTATCGTAAACGCTAAAGAGTGAGCCAAACTATACGCAACGCCAGGCGTATTTACCCAAGGTCCCGTCGAATAAAACTTATGCTCGCAGCCAGCAGGCACATTATTCGCAATCAATCGCTCGTCATCATCTTCACCCCCGGCATACGCAAACCCGAATTTCTCGCCCTCTTTATTCATCTGTTCTATCAGATATTTATGATACGACCTACTGAATATACTTGCCATCGCAACGCCCGTATCTTCCTGCACCACCGACTTCTCATAATCACGCCACGTCCCATGCACCGAAATCATAAGCTCCGGAATAAGCTCTTTTATCGCTCCGACAATATATTCCCCTTCAAGCGTATTACTCCTACCAACAAAATCATACCCCGCATAAACACATTCACTATTCGCAGCGAATGGCGAAAAATGAGTATATCCATCGGGATTAGCACAAGGAAAAATCACCGTGCGAACCTTCCGCCTTATCTTCGCTACCCGCTCGTTATCTTCGAGCAGCATCTCCATAAGCTTGATTGCCGTTGTCGTCGGATTACGCTCGCCACCATGCTCGCACGCTGTTATTAACACATTCTGCTTATCATCATCAGCAATACCGAAATCGCTAATTTCACACCTGAAAACGTCCTGTCCAAGCTGCGACTTTCCCGCGACAACATATCGAAACCTATCGGAAAATTGCTTTTCCCATCGCCCGAATATCTCTGCTATTTCCGCAATCGACGGAAATTCCCTTGCATATCCCGTCTTGTCAAAACCATCTTCGAATCTATTCCAGCTATATTTTATACGCGAGTTCATTATTTCTTTTCCTTAACCAATATCGCACCGAAACCTTTCGGCTCGATATCCACCGAAATCACTTCCATACCATTAACCGTTTCGGGAATAAGTTTCCTGTTATTCCACAAATCAAAATATTTTCTGCCAGCTGACACTTTCAACACCTTCGTATTACCACCGATAAAGCTATCATTATAAAGCGTATATATCGTCAAACCGTCAGCTGTAAATCTATTCGCAAATATCCAAGGCTGTAACGTTGGCACCAACGGCTCGATATCATCCGACGTAAACACCCGCCAATATTTATGCTCAATCCCATATATCTTTTTTATAAACTCTCTGCCAGCTGTATCCCATTGCGACGGCACACACGCAACGAAATATCCCATTCCCTGAAAGAAATTAAATCCATAGCCCCAATGAAATCCGTCTCGCACACCCTGCTGAAACGTATGATGAGGCATAAATTTTATATACGGATAGAAAAATCGCTGAAACTCGATACGCCCGGGCATCGACGATTCATTGCCAAACCGCACAGCTGACGGAATACAAGCGTCGAAATCTTCGAGTGCATAATCCGCCATCGCACCTTCGAGATAAAGTTTCACATCTCTGCCTGCGTATTTATGCAAATCGTGCAAAAGTTCAATATCGCGAACCATCGCCCCTGGCTGATGGCCATGAGTTACCCCCCAACATTCTTCACCATCGCCACATTGATCGAGATAGAGCAAATCAGCCCCCGTCTGTTTTATCCCTCGTGCACAAACCTCCGCCAAATACTTCCGCCAAACTTCCGTATCACTGCACGGCATATACGTCCCGCAATTTCTCCGCCAAGATCCTTTGTCCGTTACTACCAAACTCCTCGTACCTGCTATCGTATTCCACTGATTCTGATATTCATAACACAACTTCGTTGCGATAAACAACCCTACCCACGAACCCATCTTATGAGCAATATCAACAGCTTTGCGAAACATCGCTACATTCTTATAAGGCGTATATCTTTCATAATCGCCACATTGGTCATCCCAGCTACGCCAACACATCCAATCATAAACATCGATAATATCAACCCCACCGGCAAACTTGCGAAATTCATCTATCAACTCGTCCAACCGCAACAAACCCGTCTTATCGCCTATATGTAAAAAAGGCCCGCCAGGCGGAAAACTCAACATATGATAATGATCGAGCAGAAAACATTTTCTGAACCAATCTTCAACCTTCGGGCTCTTAAACCAACTATCACGCCAAGAAATATACTCATCGCAAATTCCACGCCAACCCCTATCCGTCAATCCTATCAAAACCGGATAAATTTCCGCTTTACCTTTCGGATAACAAAATATCGTCACAGTCTTAGCTGCGAGCTTTGCTTTACCTGCACCTTTTTGCAAAATTGCTATCCGATTATAAATCGGAGCAGCTCGCGATGTATGATGAAAATATAACGACTTACCACTATTGCGCTCGAAAATACCGTAAATCCTATTGCGCAAATATCCCCCTATCTGAACATTCAACGAAACATCTTTTCCCGTCAACGCTCCGCCTACCGAAGCTGGCATAAACGCCCACAATTCGTTTCCGCTTACCGCCCCGCTTACTATCGGCAATTCGATATTGAACAATTTTTCATCATCTTCCGATAGATTATAAATTTTGCCCGCAACCTCAAGACCCCTCACGTCCGCTGTCAAGATCAGCTTTATTCTCGCACAATCAATATTGCCTTCAATCTGCAGATATTCCCTACCCGCTTTATCAATACTCTTAAGAACGCTATCCACTTTCATATCAAGCGAGCTATAATTTTCCTCCCCGCTTTTTATCCACTTCCCTATTTCCTGCCACTTATTATACTTTTCAGGCGTATTGTTAAGCTTCGATTTCAATATCGCCAACCGCCCACTTTGAATTTCCAACCGAAATAGCTCATCCGATAACTTAAACCCAGCAGGCAAATATGCACTTTCGATATTCTTCCATCTCACCCCATCGCTCAAATCGATAACAAACTTACCTGTTCCCGTCTCGATAATCGCTTGTTTGTTCACATCGTAAACAGCAACCTCTCTGTCATTAGAATCGACAATCCGAATATCATCACCGACTTTCAGCTTCCGCATACTCCGCCAGACTTGTCTATTCTTCTGTCCTATATGTACCGATATTACATACCCGCCAGGCGGTATTAGATTATTCCCTTCTTCCACAACCCGCACAATCTTATCGTTCAGCACGATAACTTCGATGCCATATCTGTTCGTCCGCGTCTTAGGACCACGATAAAATCTATTCGTATATATTATCGTCTGATTGCCGCCCCTCTCAACATCAACCCCCGAAACTGCAAATGTCCCGTACCGCGTTTTTAGAAAATATTTCCCGCCATTCGTTATCGCTCTGCTTTTACGAATATCTTTAAGCACGATGCCGACTTTTTTATCGTTTGATATTCGCTTTGCTTTTCCGTAATACGGAAAATCCTTCCATACGCTCGCTTTTGTAATAATTTCATCTTTCCATATACCTTTTCCTTTATTGACCGCCGCTGATACCAAATAAAATCTTCCATGCTCCATATTATTGACAATTCGGAATGCTTTAAGCTTTTTATTTTGCATCGGCAGCACATAAACGCCAGGCCCAAACGTAACCCGAAATCCCATACCGGGCTTATATGGAAAAACCTTCTCCGACGCTCCGTCTTCATAACGCAATTCCACATACATATCAGCAGGACTGCTTATCTGCCACTGCGAAAAACTCGTACCAAGCTGATACGGATGAGGCACCGAAAGCGGCAGCCGCGACAGCATAAGCAAATATAATTCATTCCCTTTTACCCCGACATCTATCCAATCGCCCTGCCTTATAGGCGTACCACACTCTACAACCCGCTTAGGCTCTGTTCCGAAAATATCTTTCAATCGCCCCACAATACCAAGCTTAGCCAATCGTACTCTCTCAAGAGCAAATCCGATAGGCAATTTCGCATAACGATTAACATCAACTTTGACTACATTCTGAGCCTTACTCAACCCATCAGTAAGTTTCGATGAAAGAAAATCCCTAAGACTAACTTTATCCTTCGGTAAAAACATGATAGGCTTCATCTCGACTATCGCAGGTTTAATGCTTCCCGGTATCACCTGAACCGCACAAACCTTACACTTACCTTTTCCCGAATACGGAATAAGATAATCGTGCCACCGCCCGTCCGCTATCACATCTTTCTGCAACATAAGATTAACAATTCCGCTCGATGCGGTAGGTGTAAAGATAAGAAAATAATCCGTATTCGCTGTTATACTATTACATCGCATCCTTACCTTAGCCCAGCTATATCCGGACAAATCGATAATATCCCGCTTCCAACGATTAGCGAATTTCATATTATATCCCGCACCCCAACATTTAAGCAGCAAATTACCGTTTTTCATTACCTGCAACGTATAATGCTCCATCCTCGCCGACCACGTAGGCCTGCCACGCCAACCCTCGCCACCACCGAAGTTTATCATCTTGACGTTGGAATTCTGCTCAGCACCAGCTGACTTTCTCAACGGCACATCGACAATCGCTATTCCCTTTGGCTTATCCGTCTGAAAATATATATCCTTTATCTGCGCCCAACAGAGTTTATGCTCTTTGCTTATCAGCTGAACCATAAACGTCTCTAAAAATTCCGCCTCTATACCCCTCAGGTCTAAACAAATTTTGTGAACCTTCCCATCCGCAATTATACCTTTACTGCTGAAATATCCCTTCGCTCCTGCAAAATAAAACGACATCGCCTTATCGTTGGTCTTATACTCGACAATCATAAACGGATAGCGCTGTACATCGGGATCATACAAAAAACATACTTGAAACTTCATCGGCAGATTTGCGCCCTGACAGAACAACTTTTCGGGCTTGACGGTTTTATCTACCCCGAACTTATCCCAGCTATAGCTATTAACAAACCCCTCTACCGAACGCTTGATATATTTCGGCATCTCATACCAAGGTCCTAATTTCGGCTCGAACCGCTCTGCAAATGAAATTTCCGATAGTAAAACAACCAAGACAAGAACGTAGGTTTTCCACATACGATTAGCCTCCGCTTCGCATATATCCGTACATATAAGCACATATAAAAAATCAGCCAGGCGCTATGAACACCTGGCTGATATTCCGCTACGCTTTACTTCCTGCGAACAAGCATCCCTACAAGACCCATCATCAGCAATATCAACGTTGCAGGCTCAGGCACCTGAGTTGCACCCCAGAACGAATTTGCCTGTGTATAATCCGCTGCGAGCATATCAAAATTTTCGTGAATATAATAATCCGCTCGCCAAGTCGAACCTGTCCACCAGAGCCTATCGACACCATAATTGCTCGGATCGCTCGGATCTATCCACGACGCCCAAACCTGATGTGTACTCTCATTATCATAAGCCATATCTACATACCAGCCACTATGTCCACCAGCTGCATTCGATACATTACGAGCCAAATAACCCGTACCGGAAACATACCGAACATAATAAATACCATTATCATTCATTCCCCAAAAGCTCAAGCTTTCACCGAATGCCTTTGTGAATATCGGTGCAAGATCGTCAAAGCCGACACTGTTAATATAGCTTATTTCATTTGATGTTTCACCACCTGTCCAAGCAGCTACTCCTATGGATGCGTAGTGCCATCCACCGCTGTAATAAACTCTGTAAACTCCTGTTCCATCACCGGAAGCCCAACACCAGTTGTCGCTACCACCTTCGTCAGCCAACGCAGTAAACTGATGTGTTCCTACATTCGCACCGTACCAGTTATCAAAAGCACTATTCGGATGGAATACATAATTATTGCCATTACTGTACAACACACTTACCCATACATCGGATGCACCGCTCTTGTTGTATGCAAGTTTATGAATCTTGCTAAATCCGCCAAGAGAAGCTCGCGCCCACGATGAACCGTTCCACGTAATCCTATCCAGCGCACCGGAATCATTACCGGCAAAGACCTGATCAGCCGCCGTTGAACCCGCAAGCTGAGTATAGGTCTTATCCGTAACAATTCCGCTTCGTGTCTGCCAACCATTGCTGTAATACTCGATTCCCAAATCATTTCCCCTTGCATACCACGCACGGAATGACGAATAAAGATTCGACGAGGGAAACTCCGCAATCGCTGTAAAATCACCCGCAAGCGTATCTCTCACATACCAGTTAGGACTGCTGTAATACACCGTCTTCAGATTCGCTTGTGCCGCTACTCCGAATACCCCAATAACTACCATTCCCAACACCAACATCAACCAAATTTTTCTTTCCGTTTGTACCATTTTTTGTCTCCTTTATAAAAAAGACACCACATAAAACCTATTTCCACCGGACAGACCACCTGTCCGTTCTATCCACTCAACCTATCTACCGAATACAGGCCAACCTCGCTCATCTCCCGAATCTATCCATTTAATCCGATAATATGGAAACGACGGATCGCTACTATCCTTCACATTTGCACCCGGATAGCTGTAATATTGCACATGCCCGTCAAAGAAACTTACATTATGCCCCGCACTATGCGGAAATACCCATCGCCACTCGCCAACATATCCAACCCAAGGCGGACGGAGCGCATCTTCCCACGCGTCTGTCAAAAACAGATAAGCGTCAGGCCGTTCAAGCGACTCCGTATTTATCCACCAGTGATTATTTTCCCAAACACTCCTTATAGGCACATCATCAGGCCACATCCCCCCATAACACATAGGAAGCTCCGCAACAACACCACCGGTCGATTTCATAAGAAAGTTATACCCGTCAGGCCACGGTGCATACTGACCCCTTCCCCAGCCGCCGAACTGACCAGGCGGCGTCGATACATAAATCACCCTATTCGACCCTACCCGCGACGGACAACGCCAAACATCAGGCAGCTTGACATATTTCGGATACAATATCGGTATCCTGCTCCAAATCCAGCCATTGGCAAATCTCATCTGCCCAGGCCAAATTCCGTCCCACTCATTACCATAGCCTACCGCACCGATATAAATCTGTCGCAGATTTGACATACAAACCGCTTTGCGACCTTGCTCACGTGCCATACCCAACGCAGGTAGCAGAATACTCACCAGCACCGCAATGATCGCAACTACAACCAAAAGTTCAATGAG